>DATEZM010000252.1:0-5917 GCA_035255625.1 Rhizomicrobium sp.
AGGTGTCGCCGCCTTCGGGCGGCAGGAGCTTGGCATACAGGATCGCGCCCAACGGCGGCGTCTCGATGAAGGTGACGTCTGTGTGCCAGGCGTCGTTGTCGGTCGGATTGCCGGCATGATTGTCGAGGATGAACATCTCCGGCGCGCCGGGCACGCCGGGATAGAGCGGATGGGTGTGCAGCGCGCCGAACCGGGCCGCGAAGTCACGCTGCTGGACCGGCGTGATGTGCTGGTCCTCGAAGAACACGACCTTGTGCTTGAGGAGGCAGCCCCGGATCTGCGCGATCTCCTCGTCGTCGAGCCGCCGGGACAGATCGACGCCCTCGATCATCGCCCCGATGGTGGGCGTGAGGACGCGGGTCGCGATCTTGGCCATGGCCGTCTCCACGGAAGCGAAGGAGTGCAAGCCGAGCTTATGACGGTCTTGCGAAGGGTTGCAAAAGGGCGCTGCAGACCGGGCGAAACTTGGATAAGCTGCTGGTCGTTCCCCTGTTGGCCCTAACCAAGACGGAGTCCCCCATGTCCCTGCGCATCGGCGATACCGCGCCCGATTTCGAAGCCGAAACCACCGAAGGCCGTATCTCCTTCCACAAATGGCTGGGCGATAGCTGGGGTGTGCTGTTCTCGCATCCCAAGGATTTCACACCCGTCTGCACAACCGAACTCGGCGCGATGGCCAA
Source organism: Rhizomicrobium sp. (assembly GCA_035255625.1). GTDB lineage: Bacteria > Pseudomonadota > Alphaproteobacteria > Micropepsales > Micropepsaceae > Rhizomicrobium. Next base: position 681 of record DATEZM010000252.1, read on the forward strand.
GCTCAAGCCGGAGTTCGACAGGCGCAATGTGAAGATCATCGGCCTGTCGGTCGATCCGGTCGACAAGCATGCGCTGTGGTCCAAGGATATCGCCGAAACCCAGGGCGCCGCGCCGAACTATCCGATGATCGGCGACACCGACTTCAACGTCTCCAAGCTCTACAACATGCTGCCCGCCGAGGCCTCCGGCGATCCGGCCAAGCGCACTGCGGCCGACAACCAGACGGTGCGCAACGTCTTCGTCATCGGGCCGGACAAGACGATCAAGCTGATCCTCGTCTACCCAATGACCGTCGGGCGCAATTTCGACGAGGTGCTGCGGGTCGTCGATTCGCTGCAGCTGGGCGCCAGGCACAGGATCGCCACGCCCGCGAACTGGAAGCGGGGCGACGACGTCATCATCGCCGGCTCGGTGAGCGACGACGAGGCGAAGACGATCTATCCGGGCGGCTGGAAGGCGCCGCGCCCCTATCTGCGTATCGTGCCGCAGCCGAAATAGGCGCCCGCGCCGCGGATCGGGCGGCACGATCTGCCGGCGTCAATAATCTGGTCGTCGCTTCGCCTGCTTGACGCCTTCCTGCGAGGCGAAAGCTTCGAGAAATTTGGTGTGCACCGCACCTATGCGGCCGACGCAATCCCCCAGTGCAGGCGCGCGGCCATATTTTTTCCTCTGTAAGCCATTAAAACTACAGGATAACTTCCGGAACGTCCTCGCGGGCGAAAGAATTGCTGCGGGTGCGAACGATTTTCCCTTGAAATCCGGTCTCCTGATACTAATCTTCTGAACGTTGAACCTTGAAGGAATTATTCACATGAACAAGTCCCGCTTCCTGACCCTCTCCTTCCTTCTCGCCATCTCCGGTTTCGGCTCCGCCTATGCCCAGGCCCCGGCGCTCGCGGCCGGCACCTACAAGCTCGCCGTCGGCGCCAAGGCGCCCTGCGAGCTGACGATCACGGCCGATGGCGCCGTCACGCAGGCCGCCGATTGCGCGACCGGAACGACGCTCGCCAAGTGGGCGCCGACCGGTTCGGGCTATCAGCTGATCTCGACCTCCGGTGAGACCTATGCGGTTCTGAAGCCGCATGGCGAGTCGCTCGAAGGCCAGACCTTCGCCGATCAACGCAAGGTCGTGCTCAGCCATTAAGTTCCAGCACATCCTCCCTGTGGGGAAAGAGGGCGGCGCACCCACGCCGCCCTTTTTCTTTTGGGCTCAGCGTGGCGTATTCTTGAGCGCATGGCAGTCGACCACGATCACGGCCACGGTATCTGGACCCACGACCACGTCTTCCTGGGCGCCGGCCACGCGCGCGCGGAAAACCGGGCACGCCTCGCCGCCCTGATCACTGCCGTCTTCATGGTGGTCGAGATCGCAGCCGGACTTCTGTTCGGCTCGATGGCGCTGCTCGCCGACGGCTTCCACATGGCCACGCATGTCGGCGCGCTGGGACTCGCCGCGGGCGCCTATTGGCTGGCGCGGCGCTATGCCCGCGACACCCGCTTCACCTTCGGTTCGGGCAAGTTCGGCGACCTCGCCGCGTTCGCCAGCGCCGTCGTGCTCGGCCTCATCGCGCTCGGCATCGCCATCGAATCCATCGAGCGACTGCTAACGCCGGTGCCGGTGCACTATGCCAATGCGCTCGGCATCGCGGCTTTGGGTCTCGTCGTCAATCTCGTCAGCGCGCTGGTGCTCAGGGACGCGCATGATCACGAACACGGCCATCACCACACCCATGACAGCCATCACATGCACGACCACGCCGATCACAATATGCGCGCGGCCTATGTCCATGTGCTGGCAGACGCCGCGACGTCGCTGCTCGCCATCGGCGCGCTGGCGGCCGGATTGTTTTTCGGCGTGCGCTTTCTCGATCCGCTGGTGGGCGTGATCGGCGCCTTCGTCATCGCCTCATGGGCCTATGGTCTGATCCGCGACAGCGCGCTCGTCCTGCTCGATGCCGAGGACAACGCCCATCTCGCGGGCAAAATCCGGGGCCATCTCGAAGACAGCGCCGGCACACGCGTCAGCGACCTGCATCTGTGGCGGCTTGGCCCCGGTCATCGTGGCCTCATCGTGTCGCTGATCAGCCCGCTGGATACCGATGCGCAGGCCGTCAAGGAAGGTCTGCGCCGGCACTTCCCCGATCTCAGTCACGTCACCGTCGAGGTCGTGGTCTGCGCCGATTGCGGCGCGCCGTAGAGAACCTCTAGGCCGGTTAGCCCTCCTTGGCGATGAAGTCGCGTGCCTGGCGCGCGAAGCGCAGGCCGTGATGGCGCTTCTGCGGCGTATGCAGCCAGCGGTTCATCGCCGCCGCCATCGCGTCGCGCCAAGGTGCCTGCGGCGCGTCGGCAAGTTCGTCTTCCAGGGCGAACAGCATCTTGACGCGATGACAGGCGATGATCGGCTCGACGATGCCGTGATCGTAGAGCTTGCTCATCTGATCGGCGATGAAACCTTGCGTATCGTCGACGCGCCATGCTGCGACGTCCTGCTGAGCGTTCACATAGCCTTTGTTGCGGCCGACAAAGAGCGCCAGCTGCAGAAGCGCGTTCGGCCACAGCGCCGGTTCGTCCTCGCAGATGTGCCGCGATGCATTGGCAAAGGTGAGTGCGTGGGTAAAATCGAGCCAGCTCGCATTGTCCGCGATAGCGTTGTCGGTGGCGCGATCCACTGCCAGATCGAAATGCAGCAGATTCCACGCCGCTGCGCCAAGCAGCGCATCGTAGATCTCGCGCGCCGGCCTGGCCGACGAGTGCAGCGTGCGCTGCAGCGCTGCGTCGATCGACAGGTTGATGAAATCCTCCGCCCGCGCCGGCGCCGCGCTCGCGCCGTCCCAAGCCGCCAGCGCCTTGGCATAGCCGCGAAATTCGGGGAGCTTCTCCTCGCGCGTCGCGCTGATGAGCGAGCGCACCAGGGCCAACATCAACGGTTCTGTGCTCTCACGACCGAGTTGTCCGGCAAGTTCGGTGGTCTTGAGCACATAGATCGCGCTGTGCCCGAAATCGGCGTAGTGCGACAAAGCTGCACGGCCGAACACCGCGCGCAATTCCGCGGCACCAATGCCTTGGGCCAGTGCGCCGCGAATCCGTGCGGCGGCTTCGGTCTCATCCTCGCGCTCGACCGCGGCGAGGAAGGCATCCGGGTCCCAGTCCTTTGTCTCTTCGCCGAAGGGATAGTGCCGCGCGCCCATCGTATCCCAGGCGAGATGCGCGATCGGCTCGATTGTCGCGGCAAGCCGCTCGTCCTCGCTCTTTGCGCGTTCCGACAGTTTCAGCCAGTCCGCCGCCGCGGCGTAGGCATGGGTTGTGCCGTATTCCAGGAAACCGTTGCGCTCGGCAATGGCATGGCTCAACGCCTCGCGCGCGTCGTATCCGGCCCGCTCCAGCCGCGCCACTTCGCGCCCGATGCGCGAAAGATCGTTGTCGCGCACCGCCTCGGTGAGGCCGGCCAGTGCCCGCGCACGTTGCGCTTCGCGCGGCGGGTCGGTCAGATCGACGAAGATCTCGCCGCCGCGCAGTTCGACCGGATAGGTGCACACCGGATCGCGCCCGGTCAGCGCCACGCCGGTCTTGAGATCGAATTTCCAATTGTGCCAGTTGCAGGTCAGCACGCAGTCGGGACCGAGGCTGCCTTCGCTCAAGGGGAAGCCCTCATGCGGGCAGCGATTGGCGATCGCGAAGATGCGCCCGCCGCTCGCGATCAGAAGCACCTGCTTGGCCGAACGGCGCACCACCTTGCGTCCCACCACTCGCAGTGCCTCAAGCGTCACTCCGGTCGCTTCCAGCATCGCGCGCACCTTTTCCAAAGTAGAAGCTTTAGAATATACCCGGCCTTGATTTATGCAAGTCTCACCTTTAGAAAATAACGCATGCCAGCCCCGCCGCTCACGCAAGCCCGCGCCGCCGTGCTCGACCTTCTCAAGCGCGAAGGGCCGATTTCGGCCGATTCCTTGGCCGAACGGCTCGATATTACCGCCATGGCGGTGCGGCAGCACCTCTATGCCTTGGCCGCCGCGGGAGAGGCCGAGTCCGCTGAGGAACCCCGCCCGCGCGGGCGTCCCGTCAAGCTCTGGCGCGCCGCCGCGGGCGCGCAGGCCCATTTCGCCGATGGCCATGCCGGGCTCGCCACAGATCTCATCGTCCAGATGAAGAAGGCGTTCGGCGAGGAGGGGCTCGACCGCCTGCTCGCGCTGCGCAATGCCGCGCTCGAGAAATCCTATCGCGCCCGCACCGACAAGGCGCAAAGCCTGAAGGCGAAGCTCGACGCGCTGGCGAAAATCCGCAGCGCCGAGGGTTACATGGCGGAGGTTCGCCGCGATCCCAAAACCGGCGACTGGCTGCTGGTGGAGAACCATTGCCCGATCTGCGCCGCGGCGCGGCTATGCACCGGGCTGTGCCGCGAGGAACTCGCTCTGTTCCGCCGCGTGCTCGGCAAGGACGTCAAGATCGAGCGCCTCTCTCACATCCTCGCCGGCGCGGGGCGATGTGCTTATAGAGTGACAACCTAGAAAGCTTTATCGTCGCGCCACATGTCCGAACCGATCGTCGAACTCTCCCACGTCACCAAGCGCTTCGGCGATTTCACCGCGGTGGACGATCTCTCCTTCACGGTCGCAAAGGGCTCGATCCTGGGCTTCCTCGGGCCTAATGGCGCGGGCAAGACGACGACGCTGCGCATGATGCTGGGCATCTTGCCGCCGGACGAGGGCCAGATACGCATTCTCGGCCGCGACGTCGGCCGGGTGCGCGAGCGCATCGGCTACCTGCCGGAGGAGCGCGGCCTCTACCGCCGCATGCGCGCCGACGCGGCGATCGCTTATGTCACGACGCTCAAGGGCATGCGGCGTGGCCCAGCGCTGGCGCGGGCCCGCGTCCTGCTCGACGATTTCGGCCTGGGCGAATTCGCCCGCGTGCGGATCGAAGGCCTTTCGAAAGGCATGGCCCAGAAGGTCCAGGTGCTGTCGGCAATCGTGCACGATCCGGAATTCGTCATCCTCGACGAGCCGTTCTCCGGTCTCGATCCGGTCAACCAGACAGAGCTCGAAGCCTTCATCCGCCGCCTCGCGGGCGAGGGCAAGACGATCCTGTTTTCGACGCACACGATGCAGCACGCCGAGCGGCTGTGCGACCGCGTGCTTGTGATGGCGAAGGGCAAAAAGCGCTTCGAAGGCACGCTCGACGAAGCGCGGGCGCTCTTGCCGCGGCGCGCGCGGCTGGGCGCCGAGGCCGATATCGGCTT
>DATEZM010000253.1:0-3054 GCA_035255625.1 Rhizomicrobium sp.
CGAGGCTTTTGCCATAGACGTCGTCGTCGAAGGCGCCCTTCATCCGGCGCGGGGCGACCGCCACGTCACTCATGTCGCGACCTCCGCGGAACCAGTCTCGCGCTCCAGCTCGTGGGCCAGCTCTTCGCGGCGGCCCTGCACGCGGGCGAAATTCGCATAGATGCCATTCCTGGCGATGAGCTCGGCATGGGTGCCCAGTTCGGCGACGCGTCCTTCTTCGAGCACCACGATGCGGTCGGCGTGACGCGCGGTCGAAACACGGTGCGAGACCAGCAATGTCGTGCGACCGGAACGCAGCTCCTTGAGCCGCGACAGGATGTGTTCCTCGGTCTCGGTGTCGACGCTGGAAAAGCAGTCGTCGAGCAGAAGCACCTGCGTGTCGCGGATCAGTCCGCGCGCCAGGCTGGTGCGCTGCTTCTGTCCGCCCGAAAGCGTCACGCCGCGCTCGCCCACCAGCGTGTGCAGATGGTCTGGGAAGCGCAGGATCGTATCTTCCAGATCCGCGGCTTCGGCAGCCTCGGCGATCTCCTCCGCCGGCCGGCTCGGATTGTCGTAAGCGATGTTGCGGCCGAGTTCGTCGGCGAACAGGAACGGATCCTGCGGCACCAGCGCGATCTCGCCGCGCACCTGCGCCAATGGCAGCAGGCGAATGTCGCGACCATCGAGATAAATCGTGCCCGGCGGCGGATCGATCAACCGCACGATAGCGCGCAACAATGTCGACTTGCCCGAGCCGACACGACCGAGGATCGCGATGGTCTCGCCAGCCCGCACATCCAGCGATACATCGTTCAACGCCGCGACACCGGTCGCTTTGGCGCGGCTGTCGAGCCCGCGCGCCTCCTTGGCGGCGACGCGGCGCGGGTAGGTGTAGGAAAGATGTTGCAATTTGAGCGTGCCGCCAATCTTGTCGAGCGGCCGCGCCTCGTCGGCATCGCGGATTTCCGGCTCGAAATCGAGCACCTCGAACAGCCGTGCCGCGCCCGAAGAGCCGCGCTGGAACATCGAGACGATCTGGCCGGATTGCTGGATCGGTTGCACGGCGATGGTGAGGTACAACATGAAGGCGATGAAGGTGCCGACCGACATCGTCCCAGTCATCACTTGGCTTCCGCCGTAACCCATGATGATCGTCACCGCGATGCCGGTGAAGACGACCATCCAGGCGTTCAGCGCCGCGTTCATCACCATCAGGCGGAAATAGTTGTCGGCATACGACGCCGAAGTCGCGCGGAAGCGGTCGACTTCGCGGTCCTCCTGCGCGTGCGTCTGAATGGTGCGGATGCCGTTGAGGTTCTCCTGCACCGACTCGGACAGCGTGGAGAATCCCTCTTGAACCTTTGTCGACTGCTCATAGATGCGCCGCGACAGGTAGAATCCCATCCCTGCGATGAACGGCATCACCGGCAGCAGCCACAATGTCAGTGTCGGCGACAGGAACAGCATGAAGGAAAACGCCACGATCCCCGAGAATCCCAGCACGATCAGCGTGCGCGAACCGATGGCGATGAGCTGACGCACGAGGTTGAGATCGTTGATGGCGCGCGCCATCAGGTCGCCGGTCGGGAAGCGCGCGAAGAACCGCGGTCCCTGAAGTTCGAAGTGCCAGTAGAGCCGCTCGCGCAGGTCGTAGGCGACCGTGACGCCGACAAGACGCACCAGTTGGCGTCCATAGGCGACCGCGCCGTAGCGGAGCGCGGCAAGACCGAGAATCCCGAGTGCCGGTATCACGAGCGTGGCCTGATGCGCCGCAATGCCGTCCACCGTCCGTTTGACGAGCAGCGGCATGATTGCCTCGAACACGCGGCCGAGGCAGATGAAGAACATGCCGCCCCAGAATCTGGGGCCGTGCCGGTTGATGAGCGGCATCAGCCGCCACAAGGGGCTCTTTCCGGTCGGCAGTGATTTGGATGGTTGGGCGGCGTTCAAAAGGCGCATCCGGCGCCAAAGCGCCGCTTTCCTGAGGGCCGCGGGCGGCCCGCGACGCGATTTTTCGTTTGAGTCGGCGGATTTTACGAGGCGGGCGGCGGCCATGCCAGCGCTTTTGCCTTGGCTAGGCCCCGTCTAGGCTGTTGCGACAATCGGGCAGGAGGGGAACACGATGAAATTCGCGACGGGGATGGGGCTGGCGCTGGTGCTGGCCTGGACGCCGGCTTTTGCCCAGAACACATCTGCTCCGACCGGTGCGGCACTAACCCGGAGCGATATTGAAGCGTTCTCGGACAGTTTTATGCCTGTGGAGCTTGCCCAGGGGAACATCGCTGGCGGTGTCGTCGTGGTCGTCAAGGACGGCCGGGTGCTGTTCGAGAAGGGCTATGGCGTCTCCGACACCAAAACCCGTGCGCCGGTCGATCCGGAGACCACCCTGTTCCGCCCCGGCTCGGTCTCCAAGCTGTTTACCTGGACCGCGGTGATGCAGCTCGTGGACGCGGGCAAGATCGACCTCGACAAGGACGTCAACGCCTATCTCGATTTCACCGTCCCGCCGGCCTTCGGCAAGCCGGTCACGATGCGCAATCTGATGACCCATACGCCGGGTTTTGAGGAGACCTACCGCTCGCTTCTGATCGGCAATCCGAATTCCGTCGAACCGCTGGGTCGCGTGGTAAAGGAATCGCTGCCAGCGCGGGTCTTCCCGCCTGGTGAGGTGCCGGCCTATTCCAACTACGGCGCGACGCTTGCCGGCTACATCGTGCAGCGCGTGTCGGGCGAGAAGTTCGAGGATTACATCCAGCATCACATTTTCGATCCCCTCGGCATGATCCATGCGACCTTCGTCCAGCCACTGCCTGCCGCGCTCAAGTCCGACATGTCAAAGGGCTATCAGCTCGCGTCCGGCCCAGCGGCGGCGTTCGAGATGATATCGATGGCACCGGCGGGCGGGCTGTCCGTCAGTGGCGGATCGATCGCGCGCTTCATGATCGCGCAGCTGAACGACGGCGCCTTCGGCGACAAGCGCATTCTCTCGGCGGCGATCGCGAAGAAGATGCACGGCGTCGCGTACGATCCGTTTCCCGCGCTGTCGCCGATGGCCTATGGCTTCTATCACGACGA
>DATEZM010000254.1:0-6459 GCA_035255625.1 Rhizomicrobium sp.
CTGACGCTGTCGAGCGTCGCCGGGGCCGTGAACATCTTGAACGGCGTGTCGCTGCGCGTCGCCGAAGGCGAGACCGTGGCCCTGCTCGGCCCCTCGGGCTCGGGCAAGTCGTCGCTGCTGATGGTGGCCGCGGGTCTCGAAAGCGCGACCGCGGGCCGTGTCGCCGTCGCCGGCACCGACATCACGCGGCTGGGCGAGGATGCGCTCGCGCGCTTCCGCCGCGGCCGCATCGGCATTGTGTTCCAGTCCTTCCATCTGATCCCGACCATGACCGCACTCGAGAATGTCGCGGTGCCGCTCGAGCTCGCCGGCGCGCGCGACGCGTTCGCCAAGGCCAAGGCCGAACTCGAAGCCGTCGGTCTGGGCGCGCGGCTCGAGCACTATCCTGGGCAACTCTCCGGCGGCGAGCAGCAGCGCGTCGCGCTGGCCCGCGCCATGGCGCCGGGGCCGGCGGTGCTGTTCGCCGACGAGCCGACCGGCAATCTCGACGGCGCCACCGGCAAGGAAATCTCCGACCTGCTCTTCGCCCTGCATGCACGCGCGCGCACCACGCTGTTCCTGGTGACGCATGAAGAGAGTCTGGCCCAGCGCTGCGGTCGCATCGTGCGGCTCAAGGATGGCCGTATCGTGGCCGACGAGTTGGTGGCGTGAGCCGCTTGGCGCTCGCCATCCGGTTCGCGCGGCGCGAGATGCGGCAGGGGCTTGGCGGTTTCCGCATCTTCCTCGCCTGCCTGCTGCTCGGCGTCGCCGCGATCGCCGGCGTGGAGTCGCTGTCGGCGGCATTCCTCACTGGCCTGGCCGAACAGGGCCGCACGCTGCTCGACGGCGACGTCGTCGTGCATCTGGTCCACCGCGAAGCGACGCTGGCGGAGCTGGCATGGCTTTCGGCGCGTGGCCGCATCTCCGAAACCGTGTCGATGCGGGCGATGGCCTATGCGCTGAAGAACGGCGTGGAGGCAGAGCGTCAGCTGGTCGAGCTGAAAGCGGTCGACAACGCCTATCCGTTCTTCGGCAGTGTTTCGCTCTCGCCGCGGCGCGCGTTCCAATCGTCACTCGCATGTGACGCGAACGTGTGCGGAGCCGTCGCGGAGCAGACCCTGCTCGACCGGCTCGGCCTCGCGCCCGGCGGCCTCGTGCGGATCGGCAGCGCCACCTTCCGTCTCAACGCCGCGCTGAACAGCGAGCCCGATCGCATCTCCGGCGGCTTCAGCCTCGGGCCGCACATTCTCATCGCGACGCAAGCACTGCCGCGCACCGGCCTCGTCACCCTGGGCAGCCTGATCGACTACAATTATCACGTCGTTCTGCCGCCCAATGCGGACATCAAGGCGTTCAAGCGCGACGCGGCGTCGGCGTTTCCCGATGCCGGCTGGGAGATCCGCGACCGTTCCGACGCGGCACCCGGCATCCGCCGCTTCGTCGAGCAGGTGACGATGTTCCTCACCCTGGTCGGGCTGACCGCGCTGGCGGTCGGCGGCGTCGGCGCCGGCCAGGCGGTGAGCGCCTTCCTCGACAGGAAGCGCGCCGAGATCGCGATCTTCAAATCGCTCGGCGCCGATGGCGGGCTGATCTTCCTCGTCTTCTTCCTGCAGGTGATGGCGATAGCCGCGCTCGCGGTGATCCTGGGCCTCGCGCTGGGCGCGTTGCTGCCCTTCGCCATCGAATATTCCTTCGGCAGCGACCTTCCCGCGCCGGCGCATTTCGACATCTATGCCGCGCCGCTCGTCTTCGCCGCGGCGTTCGGTCTGCTGTCGGCCGTCGCCTGTGCCGTGCCGCCGCTGGCGCGCGCGCGGTTGATCGCGCCGGCGAGCCTGTTCCGCGATCTCGTGGCGCCCGCCGATGCGCGCGGCGCCCTGCCCTATCTCGCCGGTGCCGTGCTGGCCGGCGCACTCGTCGTCGCATTGGCGCTGTTCCTGTCACCCACGCCGGATTTCGCGGCGGAGTTTCTCGCCGGCGCCGCGGCGATCCTGATCGTGCTGCGCCTCGTCGCCGGCGGTTTCCGTTGGCTGCTGCGGCGCCTGCCCCGTCCGCGCACGCCGGCACTACGGCTCGCGCTCGCCAATCTGACACGCCCCGGTGCCGCGACCGCCGGCGTGGTGACGGCGCTCGGGCTCGGCCTCACCCTGCTCGCGACCGTCACGCTGCTCGACGGCACGATTGCGGCCCAAGTCAAGGACCGGCTTCCCGGCACCGCGCCCAGCTTCTTCTTCGTCGACATCCAGCCGGGCGAAATCGATGCCTTCGACGCCGCCATCCACCGCTTCAAGTCCGTGTCCGACTACCGGCGCACACCGATGATCCGTGGGCGGATCGTCTCGCTGAAAGGCGTGGCGGCGAAGGACGCGAAAGTGGCCGCCGGCGCCAAATGGGTGCTTTCCGGCGATCGCGGTATCACCTATGCAGCAGAACCGCCGCAAGGCACGGTCATCACATCCGGAAAATGGTGGCCCAAGGACTATGCCGGCCCGCCGCTTCTGTCGTTCGATGAATCGCTGGCGGAGGGCATGGGCCTCAAGCTCGGCGACAAGATGGTGCTGAACGTGCTCGGCCGCGAGATCGAGTACACCATCGCCAGTTTCCGCAAAGTCGATTTCACCACCGGCGGGCAGAACTTCGTGATCGTCACCTCGCCCGAGCCCATCGTGCACGCGCCGCACTCCTTTCTCGCCACCGTACGCGTCGATCCACGGGACGAAGAGCCGCTCTACCGCGCCATCACCGACCGCTTCCCCAGCGTCTCCACCGTGCGCGTCAAGGACGCCATCGCCCAGGTCGATGCGCTGCTGCAGGAGTTGAGCGACGGCGTCCGCGCGGCGAGCCTGCTCACCATCCTGTCTGGGCTGCTGGTGCTCGCCGGCGCGATTGCCGCCGGCAGCCGTGGCAGGCTCTACGACGCAACGGTGCTCAAGGTCCTTGGCGCGACGCGGGCCCGCATCGCGAGCGTCTACATTGTCGAATATGGCGTGACCGGGCTTCTGACCGGCCTGCTGGCTTTCGCCGCCGGCGCGGCCGCCGCCGACATCGTCTGCGAGCAGGTGTTCGAGGTGCCGCTCCATTTCGACGCCAGCGCGGCTCTGATCACTGTGCTCGGCGGCGGCGCGGCGACCTTGCTGTTCGGCCTGGCCGGCGCATGGACGGCGCTGGCCGCCAAACCGGCGGAGCAGTTGCGCGCGCCGTGAGCTGCGTCGGTTAAGGCCGAATTGTGACGGAAAGTTAGGGTCGTCTCGAAGTCTTGATACAGACCGCCCGAAACACGATATAGTTGGAGAGTCCGGCCAGCGAGCCGGCGGAAAGGATTCTATTACTATGGCTGACTACGACAATCGGGCGGTGCGGGGCCAGACGGCCGCCACTGACCTGATCGACTCCGGCCTGCGCAGCTACATGCTGCGCGTCTACAATTATATGCTCGTGGGGCTCGTGCTTACCGGCGCGACAGCCTATGCCGTCGCCGAAGTCCCGGCGATCCGCGAACTGTTCTACGCGATCAATCCCGACACGATGCGGATGGGTCTGACGCCGCTCGGCTGGGTGGCGCTGATCGCGCCCATCGCGCTCGTCTTCTTCATCTCGTTCCGCATCACCAGCATGAGCCTCGGCACGGCGCAGATGACGTTCTGGGCCTACGCCGGGATCAACGGCATCGCGCTCGCGCCCATCGTGCTCGCCTATGCCGGCGCGAATGTGGCACAGGCCTTTTTCGTGACGGCGGCGACGTTCGGCGCGATGAGCCTCTACGGCTACACGACCCAGCGCGATCTGACCGGGTTCGGCTCGTTCCTGTTCATGGGCCTGATCGGCATCGTCATCGCCATGATCGTCCAGTTCTTCCTGCAATCGGCGATCATGAACTTCGTGATCTCGGTGATCGGCGTGCTCGTGTTCACCGGCCTCACCGCCTATGACACGCAGTGGATCAAGAACGCCTATGCCGCGGGCGACGACACCGCGACCGCGGGCAAGAAGGCGATCTACGGCGCGCTGAAGCTCTACCTCGACTTCATCAACCTGTTCCTGTTCGTCCTGCGCCTGATGGGCAACGGCCGCCGCTAAGCGGTACGACGACTGCGAGAGGCCTCGGCGGCAACGCCGGGGCCTTTTTTGCTTGCGCTCGTTGCCACGGCTAGGCTTGCCGGCAAAACCGGAGGCCGACATGGAAACCATCCTGTTCGAGACCCGCGAGCATGTCGCGATCCTGACGCTCAACCGGCCGGAGCGGCTGAACGCCATTAACGGGACGTTGCGAAGCGAAGTGTCCGAAGCGGTGCGCGAAGCGCATGCCGACGACAATGTCCGCGCCCTGATCGTGACCGGCACGGGGCGAGGCTTCTGTTCCGGCGCCGACCTCTCGGCAGTCCAGTCGGGCATCCGCGGCACGCTCCCGCCGCCGGCCAACCAGACCGAGCGGATCGACGAAGACGGCTGGGTCGGACGTTGGGCCAAGATGTGGCACCGCTTCGACAAGCCGGTGATCGCGGCAGTCAACGGCATCGCGGCCGGCGCCGGCATGAGCACCGCCCTTGCCGCCGATCTGCGCGTCGGCTCGGCGCAGACGCGCTTCAAGACCGTGTTCATCGAGCGCAGCCTGTCGCCGGATTCCGGCATGAGCTATTTCCTGCCGCGCATTGTCGGCTATGCCCGCGCCGCCGATCTGATCTTCACCAGCCGCGCCGTAGATGCCGACGAGGCCTACCGGCTGGGACTGCTCGACCGCCTGGTCGCGGCCGATGCACTGGTCGAAGAGTCGGTCAAGCTCGCCAACGAGATGACGCAGTGGCCGCCGCTGGCGTTGCGCGTGTCCAAGCGCGTGCTGCAGCACAATTTCGAGGCCGACCTCGACGATGCGATGAAATACGAGTCGGTGGGACTGGGTCTCGGCCGCCGCGCCACCAACGACGCGCGCGAAGCGATGCTGGCCTTCGCAGAGAAGCGGAAACCGAAATACACAGGAAGCTAACTTCTCCCGCCTGCGGGAGAAGACGCAAAATCCTGCACTTAGCGAAGCTAAGTGCTTGGATTTTGCTAGGTCCGTAGCGACAGCGTACGGACGGGAAGCGGGAGGGGCGCCGTCGACCTCCTGCTTCGCTACGCTTCGCGCGCGTACGCTGTCGCTACGCGCCCCGCTTTGCGGGCGAGGTTACGGCGCCAGGGCCTTGATCAGCGTCTTGTCGAAGACGCGCAGCACCTGCGCCAGGTCGTGGCCGCGCTTGAGGATGTGCCCGCCCGTGGCGATCACCGCATAGAGGCCGGCGCGCTGCTTGGGGCGCTTCTCAACGCGGAACAGCGGCATCTCGCTGGTGCGCCGGTAGATCGCGAACACCGCCGCTTCCTCGCGAAAATCCATCGCGTAGTCGCGCCACTCGCCGGCTGCGACCATGCGGCCGTAAATCGTGAGAATGCGATTGAGCTCGGCGCGGTCGAAACGGACCTGCGCGACCTGTCCGCCGCCGGAGGCGGCAATTTGACCATGTCGATCCTGAGAAACCGTCCGTGCGGCCGGCGACGGAGCCGCACGGAGGAACGCTATGGGTTCTTCCGCCATCGCCTTAAGTCTGTCCCTGTCACCGGACTGTCGCAAGCCCCTCGTCACACCGGCCGACTCGGCCCTGCCGCTGGTCCTCGAAATATCAGCATATGCAGCGCGGCGAGAACCGCCGCCGCGGAAGCATAGAAGACAGCAAGCACCAGGAAAGTCAAAACGCGCGGCTGCTCGCCGATCCAATCACTTGCAACAACGGCGCGCGCGCCGTCGAAGCTTGCATAGACACCGAACGCCACAAACGTCCCGAAGAACACCACGGGCATGTAAATCGAGACCAAATTCAGAAAGCGCTTCACCGCTTGACCGCCAGCATGACGCCATCGCCGACGGTGGCGAGGGCCATGTCGACGCGGCTGTCGCGCTGGATCTTGGCGTTCAGTGCCCTGAGCGCGCTGGTCTGTTCGTCGTTCGCTTTCGGATCGGCCACCGCGCCGCTCCACAGCATGTTGTCCAGCGCCACGCAGCCGCCGGGCCTGAGCAGCTTCAGCACCCGTTCGTAGTAACCGTCGTAATTCGGCTTGTCGGCATCGATGAAGGCGAGATCAATCAGGCCTTGGCCCTTGGCGATCATCGCATCGAGCGCGTCGAGCCCGGGGCCGAGGCGCAAATCGATCTTCGACTCCACGCCGGCCTCTTTCCAATAGCCGCGCGCCTTGTCGGTGAACTCCTTCGACACGTCGAGGCAGACAAGCTTGCCGTCGGCCGGCATCGCAAGTGCCACGCTGAGCGAACTGTAGCCGGTAAAGGTGCCGATCTCGACATAGCGCTTCGCGCTGGTGAGCTTGACCAGGACCTGCAGGAAGGCGCCCTGCTCCGGCGCAATCTGCATCATCGCGTTCGGCATCTTCGCGGTCTCTTCGCGGCAACGGGCCTGTGCCGGCACTTCGCGCGCGCCCATCTTGGTCAGATAGGTCATC
>DATEZM010000255.1:0-2147 GCA_035255625.1 Rhizomicrobium sp.
CCGGCATCGTGCCGGGATCGACATGGTCGGCGATCGCGCATGCCTTGCCGCGGAAGGCGAGCCAGGATTTCTGCGCATCGCTCTGCGGCTTCATCATATCGGGATAACCAGCGACCGCCGCCGTAGACTGTTTGAGTGTCGTGTCGAGTTGCCCCTGCCAGAAAGCAAGCTCCCGCGCACCGCACCGGCCGGAATCCGCGTTGGGCGGCTTCATGCAGTCTGCATAGATCAGGCCGATGCAGCCGCCCGCGAAGGTGCCGGCGACGTCGGCAGAAGCCATGCAGGCGATGGTTTTACGGGCTGGATCGGGCGGTGCAGCTTGCGCGGACAGCGTACCCAGGAGGATCGCGGTCGCGGCGACCCAGACATGTCCGTGCGAGCGGCGCGCCATCCTACTTCTTCTCCGCCTTGCGCTTACGCATCGCCAGCGTGCGCAGGCGTAGCGCGTTGAGCTTGATGAAGCCGGTCGCGTCCTTCTGATCGTAAGCGCCCTGGTCGTCCTCGAAGGTGACAAGATCCTGGGCGTAAAGCGAATAGGGCGAGGAGCGGCCGATCACCATCGTATTGCCCTTGTAGAGCTTGAGCCGGACCGTGCCGGCAACAAACTCCTGGCTCTTGTCGATCAGCACCTGAAGCATCTCGCGCTCGGGCGAGAACCAGAAGCCGTAATAGATGAGTTCGGCATAGCGCGGCATCAGATCGTCCTTCAAATGGGCAGCGCCGCGGTCGAGCGTGATCGATTCCATCGCGCGGTGGGCGGCGAGCAGGATCGTGCCGCCCGGCGTCTCGTAGATGCCGCGTGATTTCATGCCGACGAAGCGGTTCTCGACAAGATCGAGCCGTCCGATGCCATTAGCCTTCCCCAGCTCGTTCAGCTTTGCGAGCAGCGTCGCCGGCGACAGTTTCTGGCCGTCGACGGAGACTGCATCGCCGCGTTCGAATCCGACTTCGACGATGGTCGCCTTGTCGGGCGCCTCCTCGGGCGAGATGGTGCGCTGATAGACGATACTGTCCGCCTCAACCGCGGGATCCTCGAGCACTTTGCCTTCGGAGGATGAATGCAGAAGATTTGCATCGACCGAGAACGGCGCCTCGCCGCGCTTGTCCTTGGCGATCGGGATCTGGTGCGTCTCGGCGAATTCGAGCAGCTTGGTGCGGCTTGTCAGCTCCCATTCGCGCCAGGGTGCGATGATCTTGATGTCGGGCTTGAGCGCATAATAGCTGAGTTCGTAGCGTACCTGGTCGTTGCCCTTGCCGGTCGAACCATGACTGACAGCATCGGCGCCCAGCTTCTCGGCGATCTCGATCTGCTTCTTGGCAATCAGCGGACGGGCAATGGAGGTGCCGAGCAGGTAGACGCCCTCATACAGCGCGTTGGCGCGGAACATCGGGAAGACGTAGTCGCGGACAAATTCCTCGCGTACGTCCTCAATGTAGATGTTCTCCGGCTTGATGCCGAGCAGCAGCGCCTTCTCGCGCGCCGGACCGAGTTCTTCCCCCTGCCCCAAGTCGGCGGTGAAGGTGACGACTTCCGCGCCATAAGCAGTCTGCAGCCATTTGAGAATGACAGAGGTGTCGAGGCCGCCCGAATAGGCCAGCACGACTTTCTTGATCTTGGCGGCCACACGCGCACTCCACAGAATAGTGGTCCGCTGCATAGCAGAGCCACACCACGCTTCAGAAGCCCAATTGCCGCGCGAGAGCCATGTCTGACAAAATTCCTAGACGGCGACGATATGCTCGAGCACGAAGCGCAGGCGCTCCTCCACTGTCACGCACGGCACTTCGACCGTCCGGTAGTCGAACCGGCGGTAGGTGGCGCCGACCTCTGCGAATACAGCGACCGCATGACTGAAGGTGTGCTTGCGCTCCTCGTCAAGGGTGTAGATCTCGGGCCATGGCGGAAATATGAAAACGGTCTCGCCATAGCGGCACTCTGCGATCGCAGCATTGAGCGCGGGCGGATCGCTCTCGTCCGACGCATTGCCGAAGCCGGAGAGTTCTGGAATGCCGCGGTCGAAAAAGACCGGTGCCGTTGTTTCTAGCATCGCGCGATAGTCGGCGAGGCCATAATCCAGCATCAGATCGCGATAGCGGGCGCGGTCGCCGTCATGCGTTGCATTGCCGCCAATGAGAGCCTGTCCCTT
>DATEZM010000256.1:0-7471 GCA_035255625.1 Rhizomicrobium sp.
ATATCATGCGCGTCGCGCCGCAGATGGAGGAGGACAAGCTGATCGCGGTCTGTCTTTCCGGTCGCGGCGACAAGGATGTCTTCTCCGCCGCCGCGGCGCTGGGCGAGAAGATATGAGCCGTATCGCCGCCCGCTTCGCCGAACTCAGACGGCAGAACCGCGCGGCCTTTGTACCCTTCATCACCGGCGGCGATCCCGACCCGGACACCTCGTTCGAGATACTCTCGAAGCTGCCAGGCGCTGGCGCCGACGTCATCGAGCTCGGCATCCCGTTCTCCGATCCTATGGCAGACGGACCGATCAACCAGGCGTCCTATCTGCGCGCGCTGAAAGCCGGGATGACACTGTCCAAGCTCCTCGACCTCGTCCGCCGGTTTCGCAAGACCGACAGCAAGACGCCCGTAGTTCTGATGGGCGCCTACAATCCTATCCACGCCAATGGCACCGCGCGGTTCATGAAGGACGCCGCCGAAGCCGGCATCGATGGTCTGCTGATCGTCGACGTACCGGCAGAAGAGGATGAGGTGCTGCGCGTGCCTGCCTCTGCTCATGACATCGACATCGTACGCTTTCTCGCACCCACCACCGATGACGCGCGCCTTCCGGCTGTTCTCGCCGATGCCGCAGGCTATCTCTACTATGCGTCGATTGCCGGCATCACCGGCACGCGGAGTTTTGCGGAAGACGATGTCCGCGCCGCGCTGGACCGCATCCGGCCGCGGACAGCGTTGCCGGTTGTGGTTGGCTTCGGAATCAAGACTCCGGAACAGGCCGGCGCCGTCGCGCGTTTCGCCGATGGGGCGGTGGTGGGTTCCGCAATTGTCGCGCGCATCGAATCAAAAATGGGAACGAAACGTGCCGATTTGGTGGCGGATGTGGTCGGATTCTGCGCCGATCTCGCGAAATCCGTGCATGCGGCGCGTTAGGCAATCGTGTTAGAGTCGACCCCATGAATTGGATCGCCAATTTCGTCCGCCCGCGCATCAAGAGCCTGATGGGAACCGCGCGCAGCGATACGCCCGAGAACCTCTGGAAGAAGTGTCCGTCTTGCGGCGAGATGATCTTCCATCGCGACCTCGCCGTGGCACAATTCGTTTGCCCGCAATGCGGCTTCCACATGCGGGTTGGTCCGACCGAGCGGTTCACGGCGATCTTCGATTCGTCGAGTTATGAGGAGCTTCCTTATCCCGAGGTCCCGGTCGATCCGCTGAAGTTCCGGGGCGAGAAGCGCTACACCGACGAACTCAAGGCTTCGCGCGGCAAGACTTCGCGAAACGAGGCGCTTACCGCCGCCAAAGGCACGCTTGAGGGCATGCCCGTGATCATCGCGGTGCAGCCGTTCGACTTCCTCGGCGGTTCGCTTTCGATGGGTGTGGGCGAGGGGCTCGTTCGCGCCATGGATGTGGCAATCGCGGAGAAGCGTCCCTTCATTCTGTTCGTCTCCTCCGGCGGCGCGCGCATGCAGGAAGGCATCCTGTCGCTCATGCAGATGCCGCGGGTGACGATCATGATCGACCGGCTGCACGAGGCGGGGCTTCCTTACATCGTCGTCCTGACCGACCCGACCTATGGCGGCGTCAGCGCTTCCTACGCGATGCTGGGCGATATCCAGATCGCCGAGCCCGGTGCGCAGATCGGCTTCGCGGGCCCGCGCGTCATCGCGAACACGATCCGCGAGCGTCTGCCGGACGGCTTCCAGCGCGCCGAATATCTGCTCGAGCACGGCATGATCGACATGGTGGTTCCGCGCCACGATCTGCGCCCCACCTTGTCGCGCGTGCTGCATCTGGTGATGAAACGTTCGCGCCCCCGCGCGCGGCCCGTTGCCGTGCCGCAGGTCGTCACGGCGGCTGCCACACGCGTCGTGCCGCAGAGCACGCCGAGTTCTCTGGGAGCCGGCGCAGGCTCCACTGCCGCGGAATGAGCGTCCAGAACGACGCGGCAGACTTTCGCAGCACTGCCGTCCTCGAGCGCCTGCTGAAACTGCACCCCAAGAAGATCGACCTGGCGCTCGACCGCATACTGCGCCTGCTGCACGATCTCGGCGATCCGCAAAAGAAGATGCCGCCGACGATCCATGTCGCCGGCACAAACGGCAAGGGATCCGTGTGCGCCTTCTCGCGCGCCATGCTGGAGGCGCAGGGCCTTAAGGTCCATATGCACACCTCGCCGCACCTGGTGCGCTTTCATGAGCGCATTCGGATTGCCGGCCAATTGATTTCGGAAGACGAGCTTGTCGCGACGCTGGAAGAGTGCGAGCGCGTCAATGCCGGCAAACCCATTACTTACTTCGAGATCACCGACGCGGCGATGTTCCTCGCCTTTTCGCGCCATCCCGCTGACGCGCTTGTTCTCGAAGTTGGGTTGGGCGGAAAGTTCGATGCGACCAATGTGATCGACAAGCCGGCGATGACCGTGATTCAGCCCGTCGATCTGGATCATCAGGATTTCTTCGGTTCCGACATCCGAAATATCGCCGCCGAGAAGGCCGGCATTATCAAGCCGGGCGTGCCGCTGATCGTCGGGCCGCAGGACGATGCGCCACGTGAGGTCATCCTTGCGCGCGCCGACCGCTTGAGCGCGCCGGCCTATGTCTTCGGCCAGGATTTTTCCGCTCATCAGGAGCATGGCCGCATGGTCTATCAGGACGAGCATGGCCTGCTCGACCTGCCGCTCCCCAAACTGATCGGCCGCCATCAGATCGAGAACGCTTCGGTCGCGATCGCCGCACTGCGCCATGCGAATAGGGGTTGGGGAACCGACCAAGCGATCGAGACCGGGCTGTACACTGTCGACTGGCCGGCGCGGCTGCAACGGCTGACGCGCGGTCCTCTGGTCGATTTGGCGCCCAAGGGCGCCGAGATCTGGCTCGATGGCGGCCACAATCCGCATTGCGCCGCCGCCGTTTCGCGCGCCATCGCCGATCTTGAAGAAAAGGCGGAGCGGCCGCTCTATCTCATCTGTGGCATGCTGAGGACCAAGGACGCGGTCGGCTACCTCTCCGCCTATCGCGGCCTGGCGCGTCACGTCGTGACGGTGAACATCCACGGCGAAGCCGCCAGCCTCGGCGCCGGCGCGCTGTACGACATGGCGCGTCAGGCGGGGCTGGATGCGCAGCCGGCCGAGGACCTCGAAGACGCGATGCTGCAATTGCAGGCCTGGTCACGCGCCCATCCGAAGGAGCCTCCGCCACGCATCCTCATCTGCGGCTCGCTCTATCTGGCGGGTCAGGTCCTAGCCGAAAACGGTTGAACCCGTCATTTCGCCGACCCGGCAATGCAGTCGCGATATGTATCGCTTTGCATCTTCGCCTGGTCTGCCTGTGAAGCTCCGAGCTGTTTGGCGTCATCCGCGCGGTTCGCAGCCATGGCGCGGCAGCGCGCCTCATAGTCCACGGGCGCTGCAGAGGGCTCGGCTTGGGGCTGTGATTGCGACTGCTCCGGGGCAGGCACGTGCTCCACGTGCGGGCGCGGCTTGGGCGGGCGCGGCGGTTCCGGTTTGGGAGCTGACACTGGCGCGGGCGCCGCAGGCGGTGCCGGCGGCGCGGTCCAGGGAAGTTCGTGCCGCACCCAGCTGCAGCCCGACAGAAGCAACGCAGCGGCGATCGCGGCGGCAGCACGCATTCGGCGAACCCGATTTGGCCTAGGCGCCGAATCTATAGCATGTGAACCGCCGGTGCGAAGCGTCAGCCGTCCAGCGGTTCCTTGTTGAATTTCACGCAATCGTACTCAATCGCGCCATGATCCGCCGGCTTGTCGGCCATACAGGCGTCCTGCGTCGGATAGGCTCCACGATAGAGCCCATTCTGCTTGATTGGCGTGTTTATGACGATGTACCAGCCTGGTCCATTCCAGCCCGGACCGGCAGCCATGGCGGCGGTCGTCGCCGCGAGCGCGAAAACGATGGAAAGTGCAAGTCGGCGCATGTGCGAACCCCATTCGACGCGTTATGCAGTGTAACGGAATTCCAAGCCGTCTCCGTCGTCCAATATTGGGACGAGCCGTCAGACCGACGACTCGATCCACTCCTTGATCTTGTTCTTGGGCAGGGCGCCAACCTTGGTCGCCGCGACCTGGCCCTGGCTGAAGATCATCATGGTGGGGATGCCCCTCACACCGTATTTCTGCGGCACATGCGGATTTTCGTCGATATTGATCTTGGCGATCGTCACCTTGCCGCTCATCTCGCCCGCGAGTTCCTCGAGTGCCGGGGCGATCATCCGGCAGGGTCCGCACCATTCGGCCCAGAAGTCCACGACCACGGGCGTCTTGGAATTGAGCACATCGGTCTGGAAGGAGGCGTCCGAAACCTTGATTGGTTTGTTCAGCACGCCTTTGAGCGAGGCGTCGGAGACCTTGGCGGATTCGGACATGGACTGGATCCTTCGGATTACTGGCCACAATAGTTAGGAACGCTCGTCCCGTGGGTCAAGGCGCGCCCTGATCCGGCTCATTTCCGCGTCGAGAAGGCCATTGGACAGCCCCATGAGTGTGGGACCTTCCGTCCAGACCAGCCCGCACGCGATTCTGCGGCCCGGGAAAATCTTGGTCGCTGCGGCGCGGTATAGCGCCATCTGCGTGGCGTAGAGCGGCGCCACGTCTCTCTCGACCTTTGGCGGTGGCCGATTGGTCTTGAAGTCGACAATGAGGACGCTGCCGCCGTTCACGGCGAGCCGGTCGACGCGGCCGCTGACCCGCGCGCCAGCGCCGAGCTCCGGCAGGTCCGCCACGATAGCGACCTCGGAGCGGCTTTCCTCGGCGAAGGCAGCGGAAAATGCCGGATCGTCGAGCACGCCCAGCGTTTCGCGCACCAACGCCTCCGCCTCGTCGTCCGGCACACTCCGTAGGCGGAGGAATTGGCGGGCCAAGTCGGCGCGTTCGCTCTTTGCCACTTCGGGCAGATGAGCGAGCAGAGCATGTACCAGAAGGCCGCGCCGGAAGCGCACGTTATCCGCGAAGGGAGATAACGTCGCCGATTCGTTCATTCCGGCCGCATCGAATGGCCGAACCAGGCGTGGCGCGGGCACATCTCGCGGCGCGGGTGTCGTGAGCCAGGTGGGCTGGACTGTCGACGCCGGCGAAGGTTCTGCTACGGCCGCAGCGGGCGCATCGCTCGCGACGTCTCCCACCAAGCGGATCGTCTCGCCGTCGCGTGTTAGCGTGACACCGATCTCCTCGGCCGCTCGCTTGGCGAGCGCATACCAGGAATCGTCCCGTACCCCGCGCTTGCCTTCGAAGCCGCACACGACAAGCCTGTCGCGTGCGCGAGTCAGCGCGACATACAGCAGGCGCCGGTGCTCCTCCAGCAGTCGTGTCTTCGCTGCGGCTTTGGCGGCCAGCACCGCACGCGGTGCGTCCTTGTCCGCCAGGGGATAGAAGACCCCCTCATCGGTGTAGAGAAGGTTGCCGCGGTCGTTGGCCAGCGAGGGAAGAGCGGTCGTATCGGGTAGCACGACGATGTCGGATTCCAGTCCTTTGGCGCCATGCACGGTCATCACGCGAACCTCGTCGCGCGCCCGCTCCATGTCGCGCTTGATCTCGGCGCCGCCGCGCTCGACCCAGTGCAAGAAACCCTCGAGCGACGGCGCTTTCGCGCTTTCGTACGCAAACGACAGTGAAAGAAACTCGTCGATCGCATCGTTCGCCTCATGGCCCAACCGCATCAGCAGCTGCTTTCGCATGCCACGCGGCCCAAGCGCATGTGCGTAGAACTCGTATGGTGGCGCAAAGTCGGCACGCCGACGCATCTCGCTGAGAAATTCATGCGCCTCGCCGAAAACCTCCGTTTCGTTCTTCCGGTGCTGCAGGGCACTCCACAGCGTGCCCTCGCGTTTGTCGCACAAGGTGAACAATTCATCCTCGCTGACGCGGCATAGCGGCGATCGCAGAACGCTGGCGAGATTGAGGTCGTCTTCCGGCAAGAGTACAAATCGTCCCAGAGCGATCAGGTCCATCACCGCGATCTGCTCGGTGAGCACGATCCGATCGGCGCCGGCCACCGAAACGCCGCGCAGCTTGAGCTCGCGGATCACGGCGCTGCCGAACGGCTCCCGCCGCGGCAGAAGGATCATGATATCGCCGGCGGTCACGGGGTTGGCGTGACCACGAAGCGTCAGATGTCCGATCCATTTCCGGATCTGCTCCGCTACTCGCTTCGCCAATTGCACAACTGGACTTGCATCGCCGACATAGTCGACCGGCGGCAGGTCATAGGGATCGGTCTCTGCGGTTATGGTTGGCTTGACCGTTTCCCACAACTCGACATGTCCGCGTTCCTCGCGCAGATGCCGGTGGACGATCTCGCCGCCTGCCGACGTCAGTCCCACGCGGGTCAGTTCCGGCTTGAACACCTCGTCGACGAAGTGCAGGACGTCGCGCACCGAGCGGCGCGATACCACCAGCGGCTGGTCGACGAAACCACGCTGCGCCGCCGAAGCTGCTTCGGCAAAGGCGCGGCGGTGAACGTCGAACTGCGCCGGATCGGCGCCCTGGAAGGAGAAGATCGATTGTTTCTCATCGCCGACCGCAAAGATCGTGCGCGCGACTGGCGCCTTCCCAGGTTGGCGAGTCCGCTCAATCGCCTCGCCGGCGAAGAACTCTGCCGTCAGCGCCTTCACGATCCGCCATTGCTCGGGACTCGTGTCCTGCGCCTCGTCGATCAGCAGATGATCGATGCCGCCGTCGAGCTTGTAGAGCACCCACGCGGCCGACTCACGTTCCTCGAGAAGTTGCCGCGTCTTGACGATCAGGTCGTCATAGTCGAGCGCGCCGCGTGCCGCCTTGAGGCTTGCATATTCGCGCCGGACGGCATCGGCGATGACCAGCGCTGCCTCTGTCAGCGCCGCGGCATGCGCTGCCTTGCGGCGCTCGTCCGCCTCCAGCACCTCGTCCTGCAGACTGTCGACCAACTCGCGTAGATCCGGCCTGGTCGCGGAGTGCCGCTTGGTGACGGGGTCTTTACGCGGCGTCCCATCCTTCGTCAGCCAGACGACGCGATAGGTTTCGAACATGGCCGCACATGGTGCCATGCCAAGGGCTGCAACGAGTTCGGCAGCGCGCTCGCTGTCGGTCTTCGATCCGGCAGTCATCCAGTCGGCGATGGCCCGCAGTGTTTCCGCGTGCCCCAACAGCGCAGCACAAAACTCCCGGCAGATGGCGTCCGGTCCATCTTCTTCGGCGCCATGCGCGAGCTTGATAGAGCCGGAAAGGTTCTGGGTTCCAAGAATCTCGAAGAAGCGGTCCAGCTTGCGCTTGTCCGCGCCCAATGCCGCATCGAGGATTGCATCGAGCGTCGTCTCGCTCGTCTGCGTCAGCAGGAAGGCCAACGCCACTGCGGGTGGGGCATCACCACTTCCCGCACGTTCCAGCACGCGATTGCGCGCCAACGTAATCAATTCGCGTGTCGATGATTCGTCGAGCACGTCAAACGACGTGGGTACGCCGGCTTCGAGCGGAAACCGAGATAATAAGTTT
>DATEZM010000257.1:0-4584 GCA_035255625.1 Rhizomicrobium sp.
GTGGGCGCCGTGAAGCTCGACACCGTCGAAGCCGAGCTCTTTCGCGTAGCGCGCCGAATTGGCGAAGCCCGAAATCACGTCGGCGACATCGCTGTCACTCATCGGCTCGGCGACCCTCTTGTCTTTCTTGGCTAGGCCGGAGGGGCTCATGCTGGGCGCGTCGGGATGCGGGCCGGTGCCGGGATGGCGCACGACGCCTTGGTGCCAGAGCTGCGGCATGATGTGGCCGCCGACGGATTTCACCGCCTTGACCACCTTGCCCCAGCCGATTAGCGACTCCGTGCCGTGGAAATGGGGAACGTTGACGTCGTTGGTGGCGCCGCGGTGTTCGGGCGCGGTGCCCTCGGTCAGGATCAGCCCGGTGCCACCCTGCGCGCGCGCCTTGTAGTAGGCGGCAACCGTGTCGTTGGGGATCTGCTCCGGTGATTTGGAGCGCGTCATCGGCGCCATGACGACGCGGTTGGGGAGCGTCAGCGATTTGAGCGAGAAGGGGCGGAAAAGGATGTCGGTGCCGGACATGGATGTTCCTCTACGATAGCGGTTGCATAAAGGTCAGCATGCGCGCCGCATTGTGACAAGCGGGACCGTGCCGTCACGGTGCCGCGCGGGGCAAATAGGCCTTGAGCGCGGGCGCGGCGCGGAGTACCTCCGATGCGAAATGACCGATAGCGGGACAGAATCGCCGTGCAGGGCACGGGCGGATAGATTGCGGAGCGCCGGACGATGAGCGGCGAACCCGACGTCAATCTCGGCACGCCGCCGGACGAGCCTCCCGCCGAACAGGAAATCGCGGCCGATATCCGCCGGCCCTCCGGTCTGATCGCGGTCTTCCGCCACCGAAATTACCGCCTGTTCTTCACCGGCCAGCTCGTGTCGCTGATGGGCTCATGGATGCAGAACACCGCGCAGCCCTGGCTGGTCTACGACATCACCCATTCCAAGCTGCTGCTGGGCGTCGTATCGTTCTGCTCGACGGTGCCGGTGTTCTTCATCACGCCGTTCGGCGGGATGGTGGCCGACCGCATCGACCGGCGGAAATTTCTCCTGTTCACGCAGAGCGCCGCGATGATCCAGGCCGCGGTTCTCGCCACGCTGACGCTGCTGCACATGATCCAGGTGTGGGAGATCATCTGCCTCGCGCTGACTATGGGGTTGATCAATTCCTTCGATATACCGACGCGCCAATCGATGACGCTCGACATGGTGGGACGCGAGGATTTACGCCACGCGATCTCGCTCAACTCGATGATGTTCAACGCCGCGCGCGTCGTCGGCCCCACGCTGGCAGGCGCGCTTATCGCGGTCGTGGGCGAGGGCGTCTGCTTCGCGCTCAATTCGCTGTCGTTCGGAGCGGTGCTGATCAGCCTGTTCCTGATGCGGCTGGCGGCGCGGCCGCCGCGGATCAACCAGAACGCGATCAAGGAAGTGCGCGAGGGCTATCGCTACAGCTGGTCGAGCCCCGAGATTCGCCTCTCGCTCATGCTGACCGCGGTTTCCTCGCTGTTCGGCGCCGCCTATCTCACCATGATGCCCGCGGTCGCCCGCGACCTGCTGCATGGCGACTCGACCACGCAAGGCACGCTGATGTCGGCGATAGGCGGCGGCGCGCTGATCGGCGCCTATTTCCTTTCCCGGATCACGGAGAAGCAGCTCGTCTATGCGCCGGTTATCGCCGCTGTTACGTTCGGCTCCGGGCTCGTGGCATTCTCGCATTCGCATCATCTGTGGCTGTCGGTGCTGCTGGCGTTGCCGACCTCGGCCAGCCTGATGCTGCTGGGCGGCACGACCAACACGATCATCCAGATTGTGGCGCAGGAGCGCTTCCGCGGGCGGGTGATCTCGCACTACACGCAGAGCTTCATGGGCATGATGCCGTGGGGGGCGCTGCTGCTCGGCTGGCTGGCGAGCCGGCTCGGGGTCACCGACGCCATCAGCATCGGCGGCATCATTGTGGTCGCTTCGGCGGGCCTTGCATTCGTCGGCCGCCGTGCCTCCGGCTTTACCGTTCATCACGCGCCGGCCGAATGAACGACATCTACGCCGGCATCGACAGCGAGCAGGACCGCGAGGCCGCCTATGAGGGCTTCGTGTGGAAGAACCTGCGCCGGAATTATGCCGGCCACTACATCCACGGCATGCTGGGGATGACGGGCTTTAGGCTCGTCAACGCGCCGACCTTCATTCCGGCCTATCTGCACTTCCTCTCGGGCTCCGACATGATCGTGAGCCTTGGCGCCAGCCTGCAGCAGCTGGGCGGCGTGATTTCGCCCATCGCCGGCGCGGCGCAGATCGAGCATCGCAAGAAGATCCTTCCCGTCTCGATGTTCCTCGGCACCATGATGCGGGTGCAGATCCTGGGGATCGCGCTGGCCGGCTGGTTCCTCGGTGGCACACCACTGCTGGTCAGCGTGCTCATCTTCCTCTTCCTGCTCGGACTGTTCTCCGGCCCGCAGGGCGTCGCCTTCCAGTTCCTGCTCGCCAAGATGATTCCGATCTCGCGGCGCGGAAGGCTGCAGGGCTGGCGCAATCTGTCCGGCGGCATCGTGGCGGCGACGCTCAGCTATTTTGCCGGCAAATATCTCGTCGGCGGCAATGTGTTCGGCAACGGCTATTCGACAACCTTCGCGCTCGCCTTCGTCCTGACGAGCCTGGGTCTCACCGCCTTTCGCTTCCTGGTGCGCGAGCCCGAGCCGCCGACGGTCAGGCGGCGGACCGCGATGCGCGAGCGCATGCGCGAGCTGGTGCCGATGCTGCGGAGCAATCCGGGCTTCATGTATTTCATGATTGCGCGGACCTTCGCCATCGCCAGCCGCGTGGCGCAGCCCTTCTACATCATCTATGTCGCGCACAAGATCGGGCTCACCGGTCAGACCATCGGCACCATGTCGCTCGCCTTTCTCGGCGCCGATACGGTGATGAGCCTGGGCTGGGGCTATCTCGCCGACAATTTCGGCTTCCGTTCCAATTTCATCATCGCGCTGCTGTTCTGGATCTTTTCGACGATCCTGCTCATGCAGGTGAGCTCGCCCCTGTGGCTGTTCATCGCCTTCTTCGGATTGGGTGCGGGAAATTCCGGCTATCAGATGAGCGCGCAGAACATCGTGTTCGAGTTCGGCCATCGCGACGACATGGCGATGCGGCTCGCCTTCTCCAACACCGCCGAAAGCGTGATGAGCGCGGCCGGTCCGCTGATCGGCGGCGTGATCGCGGCGAGCTTCGGCTATTTCGCGGTGTTCTGGGTGGCGATCGCCTGCGAGGCCATCGCGCTGGTGCTCCTGGTCGCCCTGGTGGAAGAGCCGCGCAAGAAACGCCTGCAGATCGAAGCCGAAAAGGCTGCTGCGCTGGCCGAGACTTCGACCACCGATCTGGCGCTGCGCGAGGACGAAGAAGGAAATTTGTGAGGACCGCGTTTCCGTTCGCGCGCGCCGCCTATAACATCGCCGCCGATACGAGGACCCCGTCATGCATCTCTCCCGCTTTCCCCGCGTGCGTCTCGCCCACCTGCCGACACCGCTCGAACCGATGGACCGGCTGTCGAAGCATCTCGGCGGTCCGCGGCTGTGGGTCAAACGCGACGACTGCACCGGTCTTTCGACCGGCGGCAACAAGACGCGCAAGCTCGAATTCCTGATCGGCGAGGCGATCGAGAAGGGCGCCGACACAGTGATTACGCAGGGCGCGACTCAGTCCAACCATGCGCGCCAGACCGCGGCAGCCGCAGCCAGGTTCGGCCTTGCATGCCATATCCTGCTGGAGGACCGCACCGGCAACAATTCGCGTGATTACACGCTGAACGGCAATGTGCTGCTCGACAGGCTGCATGGCGCGACCGTCTCCAAGCGGCCGGGTGGCACTGACATGAATGCCGAAATGAAAAAGCTCGCCGCCGCGCTGCGCGCGAAAGGCAGGAAGCCCAATGTGATCCCCGGCGGCGGCTCCAATGCCGTCGGCGCGCTCGGCTATGCCAATTGCGCGCTGGAGCTGCTGGCACAGGCCAACGATCTGGGATTGAAGATTGACCGCGTTGTGCATGCGACCGGGAGTGCCGGCACCCAAGCTGGATTTGTCGCCGGCCTCTGCGCATTGAATGCGAACATCCCGGTGCTCGGGATTTCCGTCCGGGCGCCGAAGGACCGGCAGGAGCAGTCGGTGTTCGATCTCGCGCTGCGCACGGCCGAATATCTGGGCGCGCCGGGCACGGTGAAACGCGAACATGTTGCCGCCGACGCGAACTATGTCGGGCCCGGCTACGGACTGCCGACGCGGGGCATGGTCGAGGCGGTCAAGATGGTGGCACAGCTGGAAGGCATCCTGCTCGATCCCGTCTATACGGGAAAAGGCATGGCGGGGCTGATCGATCTGGTGCGCAAGGGCGCGTTCGCAAAGGACGCGAACATTGTCTTCCTGCACACGGGCGGCTCGGCGGGCCTGTTCGGCTATCCCGATACGTTCGACCTGGCGGAATACGTCGCATGAAAGGTTCGCCGCGAACCGTCGGCGTGATCGGCGGCATGGGGCCGGAAGCGACGGTCGACTTTCAGCGGCGTCTGATCGCCAAGACGCCGGCGCGCGACGACGCCGATC
>DATEZM010000258.1:0-4126 GCA_035255625.1 Rhizomicrobium sp.
GGCCACTTCCGGAACTACGACCTGTCCAATACGGTCGCCGTGTCGCCCGACCTCGGCAATGCCAAGGATACCGCTGCCTTTGCGCGGCTGTTGAAGGTGCCGATGGCGGTCGCCGCCAAACAGCGCATCTCCGATCACGAAGTCCGCATCGGGCCGATCATCGGCGAAGTGACGGGCAAGGACGTGATCGTGCTGGACGACGAAATCGCCCGCGGCACCACGACCATCGAGCTTTTGCAGCGTCTGCGCGAACACAACGTCAAATCGGTGCGCATCGCCTGTACTCACGGGCTGTTCGCCGCCGGTGCGGCGCAGCGCCTGAGCGATCAGCCGGATGTCGCGGAAATCGTCTGCACCAACACCGTGCCGGTTCCGCCGGAAAAACGCGGCAGCAAGCTCACGGTGCTTTCCATCGCCCGGCCGCTGGCCGAAGCGATGCGGCGCATTCACGACGGGGAATCCGTCAGCGCGCTGTTCCACGCCTGATGGAACTACTGGTTCAGCGAATCCTTGAGCTGCTTGCCGGGGCGGAAGCGCGGCTGCTTGGACGGCTTGATCGTGATTTCCTCGCCCGTCTGCGGGTTGCGGCCCTTGCCGCCGGCGCGGGAGGCGACGACGAAGACGCCGAAGCCGGTCAGACGGACCTCGTCCCCCGCCTTGAGCGTGGCCGCGATCAGATCGAACACGCCATCAACGGCCTTGGCCGAGGTGTTCTTGTCCAGTCCAGTCTGCTCGGACAATTTCTGGATGAGGTCGTTCTTGTTCACGGCGACGGCTCCTTTGCGCGATTCGCTCCAAGAGCCCGACTTTATGGCCCTTCGGCGCGCGGTCCAAACGAAAAACCCAAGGAATCAGCGGCTTTCTTCCGAAATCCAGTAAAATCAAAGCCTTTTCCCCTGCGGAATGCTGATCGGACCCAGCGACCTGGGCCGAGATGCCCGAAAACCGCAGAAAACGGCGCGGGCGGAGCAACCCCCGGCTGCTCCGCCCACCGCAACGCTGACGGTTAGTGCGTGACGACCGCGTCGTTGTCCGGCGAGACGGTCGGCGGCGGGACCGCCTCGGTCTCGATCCAGTCGATCGGCTCGGGCTGGCGCACGAGTGCGATCTTGAGGACGTCGCCCACGGTAGAGACGGGAACGATGGTGAGGCCGGACTTCACATTGTCCGGCACCTCGGCCAGGTCCTTCTCGTTCTCCTGCGGAATGACAACCGTCTTGATGCCGGCCCGGAGCGCCGCAAGCAGCTTCTCCTTGAGTCCGCCGATCGGCAGCGCCCGACCGCGCAAGGTCACCTCACCGGTCATCGCCACATCGCGGCGCACCGGAATTCCGGTGATGACCGAGATGATGGAGGTGGCCATGGCGAGACCGGCCGACGGGCCGTCCTTCGGCGTAGCACCTTCCGGCACATGGACGTGGATGTCGATCTTGTCGAACAGCGGCGGCTTGATGCCGAACATCGTCGCCTTGGATCGGACATACGATCTTGCCGCGTCGATCGATTCCTTCATCACCTCGCCGAGCTTGCCCGTGGTCTGCATACGGCCCTTGCCCGGCAGCATGACGGACTCGATCTGCAACGTGTCACCGCCGACCTCGGTCCAGGCCAGGCCCGTAACGACGCCGACCTGGTCCTCGCCTTCCACCTCGCCATAGCGGTACTTCCGCACGCCGGCATAGGTGTCGACATTGGTCTCGTTGACCTCGACCTTGGTCGCCTTGTGCGAGACGATTTCCTTTACCGCCTTGCGGGTCAGGTTGGCGATCTCGCGCTCGAGATTACGCACACCCGCCTCACGGGTGTGATAGCGGATCAGATCGCGCAGGCCCGCATCGGTAATCTTCCACTCGTCGTCCCTGAGCCCATGCGCCTTCATCTCCTTGGCGATAAGATGACGCTTGGCGATCTCGACCTTCTCGTCCTCGGTGTAGCCGGGGATGCGGATGATCTCCATGCGGTCCATCAGCGGCCCCGGCATACGCAGGGTGTTCGCCGTAGTGATGAACATCACGTCCGATAGGTCGAAATCGACTTCGAGATAATGGTCGTTGAAGGTGTGGTTCTGCTCCGGATCCAGCACCTCCAGCAACGCCGAGGATGGGTCGCCGCGCCAGTCGGCGCCGAGCTTGTCGATCTCATCGAGCAGAAACAGCGGATTGGCCGTCTTGGCCTTCTTCATCGACTGGATCACCTTGCCGGGCATCGAGCCGATATAGGTGCGCCTGTGACCGCGGATCTCCGCTTCGTCGCGCACGCCGCCGAGGCTCATGCGGACATATTCACGACCGGTGGCCTTCGCGATCGACTTGGCAAGCGAGGTCTTGCCGACGCCGGGCGGGCCGACGAGGCACAGGATCGGACCCTTCATCTTGCCGGCGCGCTGCTGCACGGCGAGATACTCCAGGATGCGCTCCTTGACCTTTTCCAAGCCGTAATGGTCGTCATTGAGGACGCGCTCGGCTTCGAGGATGTCGCGCTTGACCTTGGACCTCTTGCCCCAGGGCAACGACAGCAGCCAGTCGAGATAGTTGCGCACGACGGTCGCCTCCGCGCTCATTGGCGACATCGAGCGCAGCTTCTTCATCTCGGCCTGCGCTTTGTCGCGGGCTTCCTTGGAGAGCTTGGTCTTGCGGATGCGCTCCTCGAGCTCGTTCATCTCGTCGCGGCCTTCGTCGCCTTCGCCGAGCTCCTTCTGGATCGCCTTGAGCTGTTCGTTGAGATAGTACTCGCGCTGGGTCTTCTCCATCTGGCGCTTCACGCGCGAGCGAATCTTGCGCTCGACCTGGAGCACGCCGATTTCAGACTCGATCAGCGAGAGAACCTTCTCCAGCCGCGGCACGGTGCCCAGTGTCTCAAGCAGCGCCTGGCGATCGGCTATCTTCACCGAGAGATGCGAGGCGACGGTGTCGGCGAGTTTCGCCGGCTCCTCGATCTGCGCCACCATGGCGAGCTGCTCGGCGGGAACCTTCTTGTTCAGCTTGATATACTGCTCGAAGTTCGTCTTGACTGTGCGGACGAGCGCCTCGACCTCCTTGGCGTCGGCGGGCCCCTCGGGGATGCGCTCGATGGTCGCCTGGAAGAAGTCGGTACGCGGCACGAAGCCGGTGACGCGGGCGCGCGCCTTGCCTTCGACAAGAACTCGCACGGTCTGATCGGGAAGCTTCAGAAGCTGGAGCACGGTCGCGAGCGTGCCGATGGAATGCAATCCGTCGGCTGTAGGGTCGTCGTCGTCCTTGTTCTTCTGCGTGAGCAGCAAAATCTGCTTTTCGTCGTTCATGACCTCTTCGAGCGCGCGCACGGACTTCTCGCGGCCAACGAAGAGCGGGACGATCATATGGGGAAACACGACGATATCGCGCAGTGGCAACACAGGTGCCACCTGGCTGTCCTTGTCGCTCTTGGCGGCAATGGGCGCGTTTTCCAAATCCGACATTTTCTTGTTCTCCTCGTCGTCCGACCGGACGGGTGCTGATAGCGCCAGCCCCTTGGATGGGCACCGGTGCCAGGTGAAGGAGCCTCCCGCATGGGCCGACTCTTGGGATAGTAAAGTGGCCCCGCGATGGTGCTGTTTCAAGATATTGATGCTAGCTGCAATTTCGCGACGCCGGACCCTAACGAATCAAGGTTTCCGTACTATTGCTTAGCGACATGTTGTCCGCCGATGACGGAGTGTCACTATGGCCGCATTGCTTGGAACTTTGTCCGGAGAAGAGGCCGGCGGCGGCTTCAGCTCGCCTTATTTTCGCGCGTCTCGGCCTTGTCGGAGTAGGTATAGAGGGGGCGCGCTTTGCCTTCGACCACATCGGCGGTGATCACCACTTCCTGCACGCCGTTCAGCGTCGGAAGCTCGAACATCGTCTCGAGAAGGAACCCTTCCATGATGGAGCGCAGGCCGCGGGCGCCCGTTTTGCGCGCGATTGCCTTGCGGGCGATAGAGTGCATGGCCTCTTCCTGGAAGCGCAGCTTGACGCCTTCCATCTCGAACATGCGCTGATACTGCTTGGCGAGCGCGTTCTTCGGGCGCGTCAGAATCTCGATCAGTGCCGGCTCCGACAGATCGCCGAGCGTCGCCAGAATCGGCAGGCGACCGATGAACTCCGGAATCAGGCCGAATTTGAGCAGA
>DATEZM010000259.1:0-14475 GCA_035255625.1 Rhizomicrobium sp.
CTATGGCGGCCATCACTGACCGCGTACGCACTCACATCGATCTTTGGATGGTAGGCCGGGAGGGAATCGAACCCACGACCATTCGATTAAGAGTCGAACGCTCTACCAACTGAGCTACCGGCCCATCCAGATGCGCGGATAGCGCAAGGCGCGGGGCTATAGCAGAGCGGTTTTGGCCTGTCCAGCGAACGCCGCGCCTGTGGATAAGCGCGGCGAGTCGCAGGCTTTTCAATATCGCGCGTAGCGGTGGCCGTTGCGATAGTAGTAACGCGCGTGATGGTAGCGGTGATTGCAGTCGATGCCGCGCGACACCGCGTTACCGGCCAAGCCGCCCAACACCGCCCCGCCGACGACGCCACCCAAGCTGCCATGGCTGACCGCGCTACCGATCGCGCCGCCGCCCACCGCGCCAAGCACTGTGCCGGTGGTGTGACCGTGGCCGCTGCAGTGATCCGCCAGCGCACCGCTGGTTCCCGCGCCCAGCGCGAGCGTGGCGGCGGCAAGCAAACGAGTGGTGTGCGTAAGCATTTTCGACTCCGTGAAAAATCCCTTGCGCCGCGCAATCGCGACACGGGAATAAAACGGAGGCGCGGCGGCTTGGTTCCGCAAGGTTCCGGAACCACCGCGATCGCAGCTCTTCAGATGATGCCACCGGAGTGGCGCGGAATCTCGACCTGACGATGGACGTGCACGCTCATGAGCAGACCGAAGCCGAACATCACCGAGAACATCGCCGAACCGCCATAGGAGATCAGCGGCATGGGAATGCCGACGACGGGGATCAGGCCCATCACCATCGATGCGTTGATCATGATGTAGAAGAAGAAGTTGAGCGTCAGCCCCATGGCGAGAAGACGGCCGAACTGGCTCCGCGCGCTGCCGGCGATCTGCACCCCATAGCCGATGATCACCGCGAATAGGATGAGGAGTGCGACCGAGCCGACGAAGCCGAATTCCTCGGCGAAATTCGTGAAGATGAAGTCGGTATGCTTCTCGGGCAGGAAGTTGAGCCGGCTCTGCGTGCCACCCAGGAATCCCTTGCCCGTGACGCCGCCCGAGCCGATCGCGATCTTGGCCTGGGTGATGTTCCAGCCCGCGCCCAGCGCGTCGGATTCCGGATTGAGAAAGGTCAGCACGCGGCGCTTCTGGTAGTCGTGCAGGACGAACTGCCAAGCGGTCGGAACCGCAACCGCCACCGCGGCGATCGCGGGCGCGATCCACCACCAGGAAAGTCCCGCAAGGAACAGCAGCGAGGCGCCGTCGAACAGGATGATCAGCGTGGTGCCAAGATTAGGCTGCAGCACCACGAAGATCGCCGGTATGCCAATCAGGAGCAGAGCGAGGCCGAGATTGGAAGGCCTGGAGATGTCCTCGACGCTCTTGCCGTGCAGGAAGCGCGCAAGCGCCAGCACCAGCGACACCTTCATCAGCTCCGAAGGCTGCAACCCGAGCGGGCCGAGCGTGATCCAGCGCTCGGCGCCTTTGCCGACATGGCCCGCGATCACCACGGCGATCAAGAGCAGCAATGACCCTGCGTACAGCGGATAGGCGGCGCTCAGCCAGGTGCGGATGTCGACCACCGACACCACCACCAGGATCGCGAAGCCGGCGATGAAGCGCAGAATCTGCGGCGTCGCCCAGGGCGAAAAGCTGCCGCCCGCCACCGAATAGAGCATCGCGAAACCGACACAAGCGACGATGGTGATGAGGAGTACCATGCCCCAATTCACCTCGTAGAGCTTGTCGGTGATGGAGAGCGTGCGGCGCGCGGCGGCGTAGGGGCGCGTGGTCATCCGTGCCCTCGCATCAGAGCCGGCGGCGCGGCCATCGCCGCATTGGCCGGATAGGCGGTTCGCAGCTTCAAGGGATCGCGCTTCTGCGCGAACAGCAGCACGTCTCGCACGATCTGCACCTGCGGGTGGCCGAGCGCGCCATGCTCCACGATGCAGGCCGCCGCATAACGCGGCGCCGCCACCGGGGCGAAAGCGATGAACAGGCCGTGGTCGCGCAACTGCCAAGGCAGCGCAGTGTCCTTTAGCACGCCGGACGCGCGCTCCTGCTTGGTGATGACGCGAACCTGTGCCGTGCCGGTCTTGCCCGCCATCTCCATGCCAGGCACCGCGATGCGCCAACGCGTCGCCGTTCCGCCTTCGTTGCAAACCGCATTCATGCCGTCTCGCACCTTGGCGAAGGCATCGTCGCTGAACGGCAGCGGATCGGGCAGAGGTCTGGGCTGAGACACCGTGCCAACGGTGTGCGTGATGCGGGGCGTCACGGCGCGCCCACTCGCGACCCGGGCGGCGAGCGTTGCAAGCTGCAGAGGGGTCGCCACCACATAGCCTTGGCCGATGCCGGTGACGAGCGTTTCGCCCATTTGCCAGGGAATGCCGAAGCGCGCTTCCTTCCACGCAGCGCCCGGGATGAAGCCACTGCTCTCGCCGGGAATCTCGATGCCGGTGGCCGAACCCAGCCCCATGGCGCGCGCTGCGGCCTCCATCTTGTCGATACCGAGCCGGCGCGCCACTTCGTAGAAGAACACGTCGCAGGACTGCGCGATGCCGCGTTTCAGGTCGACGCCGCCGTGACCGCCCTTCTTCCAGCAGTGGAACTGATGGTTGCCGAGCGTGATCGAACCGGTGCAGACAACATGAAGATCGGCAAGGCCGTTCTGAACCGCTGCCATCGCCATCGCCGGCTTGAAGGTCGAGCCGGGCGGATAGGCACCTGATACGGCCTTGTTCATCAGCGGCTTGTGGTCGTCGGTGGTAAGCGCTTTCCACTCGTCGTTCGTGATACCGACATTGAAGAGATTGGGGTCGTAGCCGGGCGTCGAGGCCAGCGTCAGCACGTCGCCGGTCTGCGCATCGAGCACGACGCAGGCGGCGCTCTCGGTCCCCATGCGCTCGACGGTATAGCTCTGCAGCTCCTTATCGATGGTCAGCCACACATCCTGGCCGGGCACGCCGGGATCGCGGCTAAGCTCACGAATCACGCGGCCATAGGCGTTGACCTCGACGCGGCTGGCGCCCGCGGTGCCGCGCACTTGGCTGTCATAGGCCTTTTCGATGCCGCGTTTGCCGATGCGGAAGCCAGGCAGACTCAACAGCGGGTCGTCGTTGTCCTTCTTGTCGTCGGGGCTGACGGCGGCGACGTAGCCAAGCACATGCGACAGCTCTACGCCGAAAGGATAGTCGCGCGTCTGCCCGACATCGGGCTGCACACCGGCCAGATAGGGCAGATGCATGTTGATGCGGGCGAATTCCTCCCAGGTGAGGTTCTCCGCCACCGGCACCGGAACGAACTTCTTGTTCATCTCGATGTCGTGCAGCACACGCTTCTTCTGCGCGTCGGTCAGAACGATCAGCTTGCCGATGGTGTCGAGCGCGGCTTCGACGCCTTCGGTCGCCTGTTCGGAGACGAGCAGGACGCGGTAATTGCGCCGATTGTTGGCGAGCTCGACGCCGAAGCGGTCGAGGATGCGACCGCGCGGCGGCGATAGCAGCCGTACATTGACGCGGTTTTCTTCGGCCTCGGTGCGGTACTGGCTGCCACTCTTGATCTGCAGCTGATAAAGCCGCCCACCCAGCACCGCGAACACCGCCCCCATGCCTACGCTCATGCCGAGCGAGCGGCGGGTGAAACTGGCGTAACGGCTTTTGTCCTTGCGGTCGAACAGAGGCATCAGAAGTCGCTCCTGAGCGGTCCGACCAGGCGGCGATGGATGGAACCGAGCAAGAAGACGGCGAAGACGTATTCGAGCACGGTGATCGCCAGCTCGGCCAGGACAGGCGCGAGCGGCTGGATCTGCCAGTGATAGACGTCGACGATCAGATAGGCGCTGCCGCAGGCCGTGACCGCTGCGACGGCGAAACCCGTCAGCGCGCCAATGCCGGAAAGCCCCGCGAGCATGTCGCGCTGGTTGTCGACGAGGGCGTAGGCGGCAAGATACGACGCGGCCCACACGCCCGGTGGCCCGCCCGACAGGAAATCCTCCAGCAGACCCAACGCGAACGCCCAGAACGGCGACATCAGGTCGGGCCGGACGATCGCCCAGTAGTAGAGCGGCATGAACGAGAGCAGCGGCGTCGGCACGGTATTTCCTAAAAACGAGACCGGGAAATTGGCGATCAGCGCCCCGAGGACACCCAGCGCAGCAGGCACCATCGAGGAAAGTATCCGTCCACTCATCAGGCCGCCCATGCGCTCCATGGGTTCACTCGTTCCCGTTGTCGTTCGCGTCGGGAGGTGTCTCCGGTTTGCGCATTGCGCCCACTGCAGCCTTGTTGGCCGGAGCCGTCGCTTGCGGTATGCCCGCTTGCGTTGGGGCCACGCTGGGCGCGACAAGCGGCGCCGGTGGTGCTGCTGGCGGCAGACCTGCCGCCGTCGCCGGAAGATCGGACGGCCGCACGGGCGGCGGTTCTTCCGCCTTTTGCTTGAAGTCGACGACGTTTACGTCCTCACTCGATGCCGGATCCGCCAGCAAGGCGACGCGGAAGCCTCCTGCCGGATCCGCGATTACCGTTCCGATGGCGAGGTCTGGCGGCAAAAGGCCGCCATCGCCGGAACTGACGACCTGCATGCCGGGGCGCAGCACCACGTTCTGCGACAGAAGATCGATTTGAGGCGCGCCGGAATTGTCCCCGGCCAGAATCGCCTGGATGTTGCCCGGCTCGACGGTCACCGGAATGCGGCTGTTGAGATCGGTCAGAAGAATCACCCAGGCGGTGTGGCCGCCAGCCAGGAAGATGCGCCCGATCATGCCACGCGCGTCGATCACGCCTTGGCCTGGCTTGACGCCCTGCGCCTTGCCGGCGTCGAGGATCATGGTCTGCAGGAACGGCCGGTTGGCGCGACCGATCACGCGCGCCATCACCGTCGACAGCGCCGGATCGGGCACCGCGTGCAGCAGGAGCTGGTAGCGCTTGACGCGCGCGTCGAGCACGACGGAGGCGGTGTACCATTTCCTTAGCCGCGCATTCTCTTCCTTGAGCTTCAAATTCTCCTGATAGACCTTGAAGACGTCGCCCAGCGAACCCACCCATCGATTGACGCCGCCGAACGGCTTGCCGACGACCTGCAGCGCAGGCGCTGCCCAGTCGGTGACGTTGGCGCGCGCGCGGTCGAACAGGTTCGATTGCGCCTTGCCGATCAGGATGAGCGCGATGGCGAGCGCGGCCAGCAGGGTGAGCGGGAGCTGTGCCCCGCCGCGGCTGCGCGCAATCTTCCATCCGCCGTTCGCCATAACCCATTCCGGCCCCGCGGCCGGCCTACACTAGAACGCCGTCGACAGAACGTGGCGCATGCCCTTGGTGTTCTCGAGCACCCGTCCCGTGCCGAGCGCCACGCAGGACAGCGGATCGTCGGCGATTGACACCGGCAGGCCCGTTTCCTCGCGCAGCACCTGATCGAGATTGGCGAGCAGAGAGCCGCCGCCCGTCAGCACGATGCCCTTGTCCACGATGTCAGCCGCCAGTTCCGGCGGTGTCGCCTCGAGCGCCACCTTGACCGCCTCGACGATGGCGCCGACCGGTTCGGCCAAGGCTTCGGCGATGTGGCGCTGGGTGATCGTGATCTCCTTCGGCACACCGTTGAGCAGATCGCGGCCCTTGATGTCCATGGTCACGCCGTTGCCGTCCTGGGGCGGCGCGGCGGAGCCGATTTCCTTCTTGATGCGCTCCGAAGACGCTTCGCCGATCAGCAGATTCTGGTGACGGCGGATATAGGCGATGATCGCCTCGTCCATCTTGTCGCCGCCGACGCGCACACTGCGCGAATAGACGATGCCGCCCAGACTGAGCACGGCGACTTCGGTCGTGCCGCCGCCGATATCGACCACCATCGAGCCGGTGGGCTCGCTGACCGGAAGACCGGCGCCGATCGCTGCCGCCATGGGCTCCTCGATGAGATAGACGCGCCGCGCACCGGCCGAGAGCGCGCTCTCCTGGATGGCGCGCCGTTCCACCGCCGTCGAGCCCGAAGGCACGCAGACGATGATCATCGGATTGGCGAAGGACCGGCGGTTATGGACCTTGCGGATGAAGTGCTTGATCATCTCCTCCGCGATCTCGAAATCGGCGATGACGCCGTCGCGCATCGGGCGGATCGCCTCGATATTGCCGGGGGTGCGGCCGAGCATCATCTTGGCGTCGTTGCCGACGGCGCGGACCTGCTTCTTGCCGCCGCGATTGATGGTGGCCACCACCGACGGCTCGTTAAGGACGATCCCGCGCCCCTTCACATAGACGAGCGTATTGGCGGTGCCGAGATCGATCGCCATGTCGCTCGAAAGGGCGCCGAGAAGACTGCCGAACATACTTAACCTGTCCCGTTCTTGTCTGGGCAGGACTTCCTTGCAACCTTTGTTCCCGCGGGAAAGCTCCCCGGCGCGGTTCGCACCGGGGCCGCTGTCTCATCGCGCGACGGTCAGGGCTTCGGGAGCCTGCTTTTTTCGTTTCACCAAAAGCTTGTTGAGCGCATTGACATAGGCATAAGCCGCGGCCACCAGCGTGTCGGTGTCCGAGCCGCGTCCCGTGACGGTGCGCCCGTTTTCCTCGAGCCGCACACTGGCAGTGGCCTGCGCATCGGTGCCCTCCGTGACCGCGTTGATCTGGAAGAGCTGCAGGCTGGCCGTGTGCGGATAAAGTTCATGAATGGCCTTGAAGATCGCGTCAACAGGCCCGTCGCCGGACGTCTTGACGCGGCGTTCCTCGCCGTCAATCGAAAGCGTCAATTCGCATTCCGGAAGAAGACCGATCCCGCTCTCGACGCGGAGGTTCTTGATCGCGACGGCGTCGTGGCCGCGAACGATCTCATCGTCCACCAGCGCCACCAGATCCTCGTCAAAGACGTGTTTCTTCTTGTCGGCCAGCTCCTTGAAGCGCTTGAAGGCTTCGGCGAAGGCCGCATCGTCGAGCTGGTAGCCCATCGCCTCCAGCTTGTCGCGAAAGGCGTGGCGGCCCGACAGCTTGCCGAGCACGAGCGAAGTCTCCTTCACCCCCACGTCCTCGGGCCGCATGATCTCGTAGGTCTCGACATGTTTCAGCATGCCGTCCTGATGGATGCCCGATTCGTGGCTGAAGGCGTTCTTGCCGACGATCGCCTTGTTGTACTGGACCGGGAATCCCGTGACGTTTGAGACCAGCTTGGACGCCTTGGCCAGCATCTGGGTCTGTATCTTGGTCTCGAAGGGCATCAGGTCCTTGCGGACCCTGAGCGCCATGACGATCTCTTCCAGCGCCGCATTGCCGGCCCGCTCGCCGATGCCGTTGATCGTGCACTCGACCTGCCGCGCGCCCGCCAGCACGCCGGCCAGCGAGTTCGCCACTGCCAGGCCGAGGTCGTTGTGGCAGTGGGTGGAGAACACCACCTTGTCCGCGTTGGGCACGCGGTTCATCAGCATCTGGATGATCTCGAAATATTCCTGAGGCGTCGAGTATCCCACCGTATCGGGCACATTTATGACCGTAGCGCCGGAATGGATCGCGACTTCGACGGTTTTGCACAAAAAGTCGGGGATGGTGCGTGTCGCGTCCTCCGCCGACCATTGCACATCGTCGGTGAAGTTGCGGGCCCGCGTCACCGAGGCACCGACCGCCTCCAGAACGGCGTTCTCGCCCATCTGAAGCTTGTGCTTCATGTGAACGGGGCTGGTGGAGATGAAGGTGTGGATGCGGGGTCGCTTGGCGCCCCTGAGCGCCTCGCCGGCGGTGTCGATGTCCTTGAGGCCAGCGCGGGCGAGGCCGCAGACCGACGCATTCCGGACAATCTTGGTGATTTCCTTGACCGCCTCGAAATCGCCGGGCGAGGAGACCGGGAAACCGGCTTCGATGATGTCGACGCCCATTTCGTCGAGGAATTCGGCGATCTGGATCTTCTCTTCCAGCGTCATGGCGGCGCCGGGCGATTGCTCCCCGTCGCGCAAAGTGGTGTCGAAAATTCGAACCTTCTGGGATTGGGTACTCATGGCAGTATAGTCCTTCCGTTCGCCGCACCCGCGGCTTCCGATTTCTCCTTTCGCCGTCATCCCCCTAGTCGAGCGTCGCGCGAGAGCCGCGCGCCGTCAGCGCCTAGGGGCAGCTAAGAAGAAGCAGAAGCGCCTGCGACGAACCGAGGGAAGGACGGGGCTTGAGCCAGGCACACGCATGGACGCCGGCGGAGATTCCGCCCTTCGCGTCTGTATGCGCCGCCCTTATCATTGCCTTTTCGCCGTTCCGCCCGCCGTGTTTACGGTTCGATAACTGTGTCCGAGTCGTGGTTAAGCGCTGGTAAAAGCTCTATTTTCGCGACAGGACGAGCCGTTTTACGCTGAATGTTGCCAGCGGTGCAAGGGTCGCTGCGGCGGGATTGGGGACGTATTTTTGATAGAATTATATTCAATTTCAAAGGCTTATGATAGGTCTGCGGCGCTGGCCGTCCGCGATCTCTCCTTGCGAGTCGCGGATGGAGAATTCCTCGTCCTGATCGGCGAATCCGGTTCGGGCAAGACCACAACGCTCAACATGCTCAACCGGCTGATCGAGCCCAGCGCGGGACGAATCGCCGTGGATGGCGAGGATGTGCTGGCGCTCGACGCGGTCAGTCTTCGCCGTCGCATGGGTTACGTCTTCCAGGGCGGCGGCCTCTTTCCGCACATGACGGTCAAGGAGAACATCGCGGTGACGCCGAAGCTGCTCGGCTGGCCGCGCGAGACGGCGGCGGCGCGCGCCGACGAATTGCTGGACCTCGTCCGTCTTGCACCACAAGACTATCGCGATCGCCTGCCGCGCGAATTGTCGGGCGGCCAGCAACAGCGCGTGGCGCTCGCCCGCGCGCTGGCAGCCAAGCCGAAGATCATGCTGATGGACGAACCCTTCGGCGCGCTCGATCCGCTGATCCGCGACGATCTCGCGGAGGACTATCGCCAGATCCACAACACCCTCGGCCTGACGACGATCTTCGTGACCCACGACATGACCGAAGCGATGCTGCTCGGCGATCGAATCGCGGTGATGAAGGACGGCGCGCTGGTGCAGATCGGCACGCCGAACGAACTCCTGGCCCGTCCTGCCGACGATTTCGTGCGCGCGCTGATCGAGACGCCGAGACGGCGCGCGCGCCGCCTGGCGCAGATCCTCGCGGTGGCACCGTGAACGGTTTCGACGAGGCATGGTCCTATCTTCCATCCTATCTTGGTGCCCATGTGCTGCTAAGCATGAGCGCGCTGCTGCTCGGCATCGCTATCAGCCTGCCGCTCGCGGTATTGGCGTCGCGGGTGCGTTCGCTGGGCGGCGCTCTGCTCGGCTTCGCCGGCGTTGTGCAGACCATTCCGAGCCTTGCTTTGCTGGCGCTATTTTATCCGCTGCTGCTGGCGCTGTCGCATTTCACCAGCGAGACGTTCGGCTTCGGCTTCCGCGCGCTGGGATTTCTCCCGGCGCTGCTCGCGCTCACCCTCTATTCGATGCTGCCAGTGCTCAGGAACACCGTCACTGCGCTGGCCGGAATGGATCCGGCGGTAAAGATGGCGGCACGCGGCGTCGGCATGACGCCATGGCAGTCGCTGATCCTCGTCGAGCTGCCGCTGGCGGCGCCGGTCATCATGGCCGGCGTGCGTACCGCCGCGGTCTGGGTGATCGGCACCGCGACCTTGGCGACGCCGGTCGGCCAGACCAGCCTGGGCAACTACATCTTCACCGGCCTGCAGATCGAGAACTGGGTTTTCGTGACCTTCGGCGTGGTCGCGGCGGCGGCGCTGGCTCTGGTCGTCGACCGCCTGCTGGCGTTGGCCGAGAGCGGAATGGTGCTGCGTGCGCGGGGACGCGTGTTCGCGGCGGCGGCCGGCCTCGTGCTGGTCGTCGGCGCCAGCCTGTATCCGATGTTCGGCAGCACCGGCCATCGGGTCGTCATCGGCACCAAGAATTTCGACGAGCAGTACATCCTGGGGAAAGTCATCGCCGACCGGCTGTCCACCGCCGGCGTCTCCTCGACGCAGCGCGACGACCTCGGTTCGAACGTGATCTTCCGCGCGCTCGCCGCCGGCGATGTCGACGTCTATGTCGACTATTCCGGCACGATCTGGACCAACGCGATGAGGCGCAGCGACAGCCCCGGCCGCAAGGCAGTGCTGAGCAATATCGCGCAGTGGACGGCGAAGACCTACGGCATCCGCGACCTGGGTCCGCTCGGCTTCGAGAATGCCTATGCGCTGGCGATGCGGCGCGACCGGGCGGCCGCGCTGCACATCCACGACCTCGCCGACCTGGCGAACCATGCAAGCGAACTGCGCATCGGCGGCGATTTCGAGATCTTCTCGCGCCCCGAATGGCGCGCGCTGGTGCGTGCCTATGGCCTGAGATTCCCTGTGCAGCGGCAATATGAGCCCAATCTGATGTACAGCGCGCTCGTTTCTGGCGACGTCGACGTCATCACCGCGTTCTCGAGCGACGGCCGCATCGCGCGATATGGGCTCACCCTGCTCGCCGACCCCAAAGGCGCATTGCCGCCCTATGACGCGATCCTGCTGGTGTCGCCGGCGCATGCACGCGACGAAGGTTTCCTCGCAGCACTCAAGCCGCTGATCGGCGCTATCGACCTCAAGACCATGCAGCAGGCCAATCTGATGGTCGACCGCACCGACGACAAGCAGACGCCGCAGGAGGCGGCGCACTGGCTGGAGGGCCGCATCGCGCGATAGCGAACAGCGATTGTGAAGCTTTCGTCACCGCGACAACGGCGCCGCCTTTCATCTGCAACTTTCCGCTTTCCCGTCGCGCGTCAAAGTGGTTCTGTGCCACCACGTCCCGCTCGCCGGGGCGTTAGCCCGCGTTCGCGCTCAACCAAAGCTTCGAGGCCTGCCGGATATGAAAATCCTGCCGCCCGTCTCGATCGAGGCGCGTCGCCTCGTGCCCAGCCGGTGGGACGTGCTCGCGGCCATCCTGGTGCTCGGTTTCATCGTGCTGTTCGCCGATGCCAGCCGCGCGCTGGTCCAGCCCTTGTCCAGCCTCAGCAATGCGCCGCTTTCACTAGATCCATGGAATCTTCCGGGCTATGCGCTGCGCACGGCGCTCCGCATGCTGATCGCGCTCGGCGTGTCGCTCGTCTTCACGCTGACCTATGCGACCTGGGCGGCGAAGAGCCAGCGGGCCGGTTCGCTCCTCGTGCCGCTGCTCGACATCCTGCAATCGGTGCCGATCCTGGGCTTCATTTCGGTGACCGTGGTGTTCTTCCTGAGCCTGGCGCCCGGGCGCATCTTCGGCGCCGAGCTCGCCGCTGTGTTCGCGATCTTCACCAGCCAGGCCTGGAACATGGCCTTCAGCTTCTATCAGTCGCTGCGCACGGTGCCCGACGAAATGATCGAGGCGGGACGGATGTTCGGCTTGAACGGCTGGGCCCGCTTCTGGCGCATCGAGGTGCCGTTCGGTCTGCCATCGCTGATCTGGAACATGATGATGTCGATGTCGGGCGGCTGGTTCTTCGTCGTCGCGGCGGAGGCGATCAGCGTCGGCCCCACCACCATCGTTCTGCCCGGCATCGGATCCTACATCGCCAGCGCCATCAAGCAGCAGAATCTGGGCGCCATCGCCTGGGCGATCGGCGCCATGCTGGTGGTAATCCTGGTCTACGATCAGCTTCTCTTCCGCCCCCTAGTCG
Organism: Rhizomicrobium sp.; assembly: GCA_035255625.1. Taxonomy (GTDB): domain Bacteria; phylum Pseudomonadota; class Alphaproteobacteria; order Micropepsales; family Micropepsaceae; genus Rhizomicrobium. The sequence goes on from DATEZM010000259.1 coordinate 11,626, forward strand.
CTTGGGCCGACAAATTCCGCATCGACAACGATGACAGCGAGGAATACCCGGAATCCTGGGTGCTCGACATCATCCGCCGCTCCGATCTCATGGATCGGCTCGCGGCGCCGTTCCACACCTTCATGTCATGGACCTACAAGCTGACCGCGCCGGCGCGTGGTCGTGCCGGCATCCTGCGCGACGCGGTGCCGAGCCGCGCCGGCGACGCAGTGTGGTGGGTGTTCCTCGCGGCTCTGGCGGTCTTCGCGCTCTGGCACATTTGGCTGATGCTGGGCGGCACGCTGACCTGGACCGATATCGGGAGCGCGGCGGGTCTTGGCGCCATCACCATGATGCGGGTGATCATTCTGATCGCGCTGGCCAGCGTGATCTGGACGCCGATCGGGGTTTATGTGGGCCTGCGCCCGCATCTGGCGCACATCATCCAGCCGGTGGCCCAGTTCCTCGCCGCCTTCCCGGCCAATCTCGTCTTCCCGGTCGCGGTGTTCGTGATCGTGCGTTACGATCTCAATCCCGACATCGCGTTGTCGCCGCTCATGGTTCTGGGCACGCAATGGTACATCCTGTTCAACGTGATCGCCGGCGCCTCCGCCATTCCACGCGAACTGCGCGACGCGGGCACCAACCTGCAGGTGAAAGGCCTGTTGTGGTGGCGCAAGATCGCGCTGCCCGGCGTCTTTCCGTATTATGTCACGGGTGCCATCACGGCATCCGGCGGCTCATGGAACGCGGCCATCGTCGCCGAGGTCGCGAGCTGGGGCAGCCACACCGTGCGCGCCCACGGGTTGGGCACCTATATCGCCGACGCGACGCAGGCCGGGGACTTTCACCGCATCGTACTCGGCATCGCCACGATGAGCTTCTATGTCGTGGTGGTGAACCGGTTGTTCTGGCGTCCGCTCTACTGGTTCGCCGAACGGCGCTATCGTCTGACGTGAGGTGAATGATGGCCGACGAACTGCTTCTCGAAGTCCACGACGTCCGCCGCTCCTTTCCCAAGCCCGGCGGGGGACAGCTTCTGGTGCTCGACGGCGTCGAGCTCGCCTTGAAGCAGGGCGAGATCGTCGGGCTGCTCGGACGTTCCGGCTCGGGCAAGTCGACCTTCCTGCGGCTGATCGCCGGTCTCGCCCAGCCGCAGGGCGGGTCGCTCTCCTATCTCGGCCAACCGATCGACGGACCGCCCGGCGGCATCGCCATGGTGTTCCAGAGCTTCGCGCTGTTTCCCTGGCTGACGGTGCTTGAGAACGTGCAGCTCGGTCTTGAGGCGTTGCACATTCCGGCGTCCGAGATCCGCACCCGCGCGCTCGCCGCCATCGACCTGATCGGCCTCGACGGTTACGAGAACGCCTATCCCCGCGAGCTGTCGGGCGGCATGCGCCAGCGTGTCGGCTTTGCCCGTGCCATGGTCGTGCATCCCAACATCCTTCTGCTCGACGAGCCGTTCAGCGCGCTCGACGTGCTGACGGCCGAGAATCTGCGCACCGATCTGCTCGAGCTGTGGGGCGAGGGACGGCTGCCGATCAAAGGCATGATCCTCGTCACGCACAATATCGAGGAGGCGGTCCTGATGTGCGATCGCGTGTGCTTGTTCTCGACCAATCCGGGGCGGATCGCCGGCGAGATCAAGATCGACATTCCACGACCGCGCGACCGCACCGACCAGCGCTTCGAGAATTACGTCGACCAGATCTATACCGAGATGACGGCCAGGGCGCGCAGCGCGCGGGCCGAGCGCGGCACGGGTCTGGCCACGCTGATGAACCATGTTTCTTCAAACCTGATCTCGGGCCTGATCGAGGCCGTCGCCGCGCCGCCCTATAATGGCAAGGCCGACCTGCCCGACATTGCTTCGGACCTGCAGATGGAGATCGACGAACTGTTCCCCGTCGCCGAGGCACTACAGCTGATGCGGCTGGGTGAACTCGAGGGCGGCGACATCAAGCTCACCCATATGGGCAAGCGCTTCGCCGATGCCGAGCTCAACGAGCGCAAGGAAATCTTCTCGCGCGCGCTGATGAGCCAGGTCCCGCTGGCCGCCCTCATCCGCCGCGTGCTCGACGAGCGGACCAGTCACACAGCGCCGCGCCGCCGCTTCATCGACGAGCTCGAGGACCACATGACGGAAGACGCCGCGGAGGAGACCCTGCGCACCGTGGTGAGCTGGGCCCGTTTTGGCGAACTCTTTTCGTATGACGACGAGTCCGAGATGTTCAGTCTGGAGAATCCGACTTAGTGCCTCAGCGATACGGGCTCAAATCCATTTCCGGATAGCGCGTCTGGACATCGGCAAGCGTTTGCGCGTTCCAGTAATCGCTGCCGGCGGGCGGCCAGCCGAACAGATCGCGCTGGCGCGGACTCATCTTCGCCATCGCCTCGTCCCACACCTTCTTCTCCGAATGGTCAGGCCAGGCGAGCTTGCCCTGCCAGCGCCACTCACGCGTCTTGAAGTCGGTGAGGATCGCGAAGCGCGACCGGTTCTCGCCCGTGAAGTTGGAGCCGCGATGGAAGACGTCGGTCTTGTAGACCATCAGGCTGCCAGCCGGTCCCGTGATCGCGACCTCCTTGTCGAAATATTCGCCGAACTTCGTGCGCGCCTTGCCGATCGGCACGTCGCGCGTCTCGGTCAGCGGTACGACCTTGGTCGGCCCGTCCTTGTCGGTCACATCGGAGAGCAGGATGAACGTCGTCATCTGCGCGTTCTTCTGGTCGGCACGCGGCACCACGATCGTGTGGTTGCGGTAGTCGCGGTGATGCATCTGGTCGTAATTCACCGCACCGGAATACTTCGCCCACAACTCGCTCTTGTAGAGATCGATCTCCGTGGTGCCGTGGAAGCGTTCCGCCATGTCG
>DATEZM010000260.1:0-11634 GCA_035255625.1 Rhizomicrobium sp.
GAACGGATCGCTCGACCAGTCCTGGCCGTCGACCGGCACGACATCGGTGTGGCCGGAAAGGACATAGCCGCCGGCCATGTCCGGACCGAAGCTCGCGAACAGATTGGCCTTCTGCCGCGCGGCGTCGAAGGTGCGGCGGCAGCGCGCGCCGGCGCGTTCCAGCAACTCCTGTGCGAAGTCGATCAGCGCAAGGTTGGAACCGCGGCTCGTGGTGTCGAAGCCGATAAGCTGCCGCACGAGCGCGAGCGTGTCGGGGGAAGCGCTCATCAGCCCATGGACGATTGGGGATTGCCGATCACCGCCAGGAATTCGCGGCGCGTGATCTCGTTGGTGCGGAAATCTCCCAGCATGGTCGACGTCACCATGGAGACGCCGGTCTTGTGCACGCCGCGAGTCGTCATGCACTGATGGCTCGCCTCGATCACCACCGCCACGCCCTTGGGTTCGAGCACGCGCTGGATGGTGTTGGCGATCTGCGCGTTCATCTTTTCCTGCACCTGAAGGCGCCGCGCGAAGGCCTCGACCACGCGCGCCAGTTTTGAGATGCCGACGACCTTGCGGTTCGGCAGGTAGCCGACATGGGCACGGCCGATGATCGGTGCCAGGTGATGCTCGCAATGGGATTCGAAGCGGATGTCCCTCAGCACGACCATCTCGTCATAACCTTCGACCTCCTCGAAGGTACGGCGCAGATAGGCTTCGGGGTCTTCCTTGTAGCCGGAGAACCAGTCTTCGAAGGCGCGCGCTACGCGCGCCGGGGTGTCCTTGAGACCCTCGCGATTGGGATCGTCGCCCGTCCAGCGCAACAGGGTGCGGATGGCTTCCTCGGCCTCGGTGCGGCTGGGGCGGCCACCGGCAACGGCGCGGAGCGATGACTTGGAGGCGGCCATGACGTGATCTCTTTCGGGGGGAACTGAGAGTTTACGCCGACGCCGCCCCCAAAGATCAACCCGCCAATTTGCAACGCGGCAATGCGGCTTAGTGGATCTGCCGCCGCTCGTGGGGGCTTTCAAGCAGAAAGGCCGGAATTTCGGCCTCGAACGCCTCGCCATTGGACGCGCGCATCTTGTATTTGCCGCTCATGTAGCCCGAAGCGGTCGGGAGCGGGCAGCCACTCGTGTACTGGAATTTCTGCCCCGGCGCGATCACAGGCTGTGCGCCGACAACACCTTCGCCGGAGACTTCTTTCACCTGGCCGCAGCCGTCGGTGATGTGCCAATAGCGCGACAGGAGCTGGACGGCCTCCGAACCGGTATTCTCGATCGTGACCGTGTACGACCACAGGTAGCGCTGCTCGTCGGGATCGGATTGATCGTCGAGAAAGGCCGGCTGGACGGCTACGCGGATGTTGCGGGTCGAGCGTTCGTACATCGTGAAAGTATCGGTAGCCATCGTCGCGCGCGCAAGGCCGCGGGCGCCGCGTCGTTAACGAGCGCTCAGGAGTGTGGCGCTACCGACACGTCGGTCTTTACCGAGTTGGCGATGAAGCATTCCTCGTGACTTAAGTGGTGAATGTCCGCGAGCTGTGCGGGCGCGACCGAAGTTCCCGGGGCGAAACCGATACGTGGGTGCAAGGTGACGCGCGAAATCCACAGCTTTCCATTCGCACCCTTCTCCATGATTCCGACGGCGTCGTCTTCATAGGAATCGACCGTCAACCGCTTGCGCGCACAGATCGCAAGAAACGTCAGCATGTGGCAGACGCTGAGCGAGGCGACATAAGCCTCCTCCGGATCGACGCGATCGGCATCACCCTTGAACGCCGGTGCGGCCGAACCGGGATAGGCGATTGCACCACTCTTGAACGTCACCTCATGCGCGCGGTTGTAATGGTCGTATGTGAAGTCGGACGATGTCCGCTTCCAGCGAACGGCGGCGTGGTGCTCGGTCATTGCTGTTTCTCGGTCACGCCGCGGCCAACGCCTGCTCCAGATCCTCGCAAAGATCGGCGGGGTCTTCGAGGCCGACGGAAAGACGGAGCAGACCTGAGGTGACACCGAGCTCGGCGCGCGCTGCGGGCGTCAGCTTCTGGTGCGTCGTGGTTTCGGGATGGGTGATCAGGCTCTTGGTGTCTCCGAGATTGTTGGAGATGTCGACGATCTTGAGGGCATTAGCGGCCTTGAAGGCGCTCTCCTTGCCACCGGCGACCTCGAACGCCACGACGCCACCACCGTGTTCCATCTGGGCGCGGGCGAGATTGTGCTGCGGGTGGTCGGGCCGGAAGGGATACAGCACGCGGGTGACATTCTTCTGGCGGGCGAGAAAGTCGGCAACGGTGGCGGCCGCCTCGCAATGAGCGCGCATGCGCAGGTCCAGCGTCTCCAGACTCTTCAGATGCACCCAGGCGTTGAACGGGCTGATCGACGGCCCGGTGTTGCGCAGGAAGCTTTGAAGATGGTTTTTGAGGAAATCCTCCTTGCACAGGATGACGCCGCCCAGAGCCCGGCCCTGGCCGTCGATATATTTCGTCGAGGAATGCACCACGATATCGGCGCCGAACTCGAAGGGCCGCTGCAGGCATGGCGTCGCGAAAGCGTTGTCGACCACGAGCCGCGCACCGCCGCCATGGGCAACCGCCGCCACCGCCTTCATATCGACAATGTCGAGCGTCGGGTTCGACGGCGTCTCAAGAAACAGCATCTTGGTCTCTGGCCGCATCGCCCGCGTCCATTGATCGACGTCGCCACCGTCGACCAGCGTGCTCGGAATGCCGAAACGCGGAAGAATCTCCTCCACGACATGGCGGCAGGAGCCGAACATCGCCTTGGCGGCGACGACGTGATCGCCAGTCTTCAGTCCCGACAGGAAGGCCGCGGTCACCGCTGCCATGCCGCTCGCCGTGGCGCGGGCGACGGGCGCGCCTTCGAGCGCTGCCATCCGCTTCTCGAACATGGTGACGGTCGGATTGCCGAACCGGCTGTACTGATAACCGTCCGCTTCGCCCTTGAAGCGGGCCTCGGCTTCCTCCGGCGCCTCATAGGCGTAGCCCGAGGTCAGGAACAATGCTTCCGAGGTCTCCTGGAATGGCGTGCGTAGCGTTCCGGCCCGCACGGCCAATGTGCGGGCGCGCCACTTTCCGGGCTTTTTGTTCGTCGCCATGCAGTTTTGTTGCGCGCTTGGCAGGACGGGTCAAGTTTCTTATGGTCGCGCCGCTTCGAGGACAGCCATGAGCGATATGAAGGCCATCAGCCACCACACTGCACTTATCTATACGATGGTGATCGTCTCCGCCGCCGACGGCTCGATGAGCGAGAAGGAACTCAAACTCATCGGCGAGATGACCAAGGTTCTGCCGTCTTTCTCCGGCTTCGACCATAGCCGCCTGCTCGCGGTCTGCCAGGAATGCGCGCAGATTCTGCAGGAACCCGACGGCGCCGACGCCGTGATGGGCCTGATCGACGAGGGACTGCCCGACGTACTGCACGAGACTGCCTACTGGGTGGCGCTCGAAGTGGCGCTTGCCGATCGTCGCATCGCATTGGAAGAGCTGCGCATCCTCGATGCGCTGCGCCGCCGTCTGGAAATCGACAAGCTGGTCGCCGCCGCCATCGAACGGGGCGCGCGCGCGAAGTATCAAGTCGCGTGAAGCGCCTGCTCCTGCTGCGTCACGCAAAAGCGGTCCCGGCGGAGCCCGGCATGGAGGATCACGAGCGGGGACTTCTTCCGCGCGGCCGTCAGGATGCCCTCAAGATCGGCCGCTATCTCGCGAAAGAGGATCTCGAACCGGAAGTCATTCTCGCGTCGACATCGCGACGGACGGCGGAGACCACGGACCTGCTGACCGGCGAGCTGCCCGGCACGCAGCGCGTCGACTATCTCGAGGGCCTCTATCTCGCCGAGCCGGAAGTCATACTCTCCATCGTGCGGCTTGCGCCGGACAAGGCGGCGAGCCTGATGGTGGTCGGCCACAATCCTGGGCTCGAGCATGTGGCGACGTTCCTTGCTCGCGAGCCGGTCAAGCGCAAGGAGCGCGATCGTTTCGACGCCATCGAGGAGAAATTTCCGACCGCTGCGCTCGCCGTGCTCGAGTTCGACGTCGCGCGCTGGCGCGACGTCGCGGCGGGCGAGGGCGCGCTCAAGGACTTCGTTCGCCCCCGTGACCTCTGACGACGAGACTCCGGCGGCCTGGACAGCGCGGATACGGGACGCACTTCCCGGCCTTGCCTTCACAACGCTCGATGTCGAGACTTATGGCGACGACAACCACGTTCTGGTGTTCGACCGAGCTTGGATCGTTCGCACCCCGCGTGCCGTCGACGACCGCTGGCGGTTCCGCGCGGAACTGAAACTGCTGGCGGCATTGTGGCCGGTGTCGCCGCTGCGTGTTCCGCATTACGAATTCGTCGCTGCCGATGGCAGCATGGGCGCCTATCGCATGATCCCCGGTGTCGAATTGACGCCACCGATCTTCGCACTGTTGAGCGAAGCGGCGCAGCAACGGGCGTTGATCGACTTGGCGAGATTTCTGACCGTGCTGCACCACCTCCCGGAAGAGACCATCCGCCAGCCGGACGGCATGATCCAGCGGCGCTGGAGCGGCGAACAACATGCCGCGCGCTATCGCGGCATGCGTCGCGCCAGGATCGCGCGCGTGACGCCAGCGGACATGCTGTCGCGCTTCGATACGTTTCACGAAGCGCTGGCCGTCGAACGCGCCTATATCGCAGGACTAGCTCATGACGACCTGACGGAAGACCACATCCTGGTCAATGCAAGCGGCGCGATTGTCGGCGTCATCGACTTCACGGATGCTGCCTGGGGCGATCCGGCGTCCGATTTCGCCTGGCTCTGGCGGCTCGGCGAGGCGCGCGTAGATACGGTGTTGGCCCACTACGGACGCGCGGTGCTCGATCCCGAACTCAAGACGCGGTCGTTGTGGAATTATGTGCGTTTCCTCATCAACCAGATTGCCTATGGCGATAAGGCGAAGTGGACGCTTCCGCCGGACCTCGCACTGGCCGAATTGGACGGGCATCTGAAGCGCTTGGGTATCTGATCGCTATTGCAGCCCAAGCCGCGCGAATTGTTCTTCCGGCGCTTCGACCGCCTTGAGCGCCTCGCGTAACGCGCCGGCAAGGTCTTTTTCCAGACCGCTCCCGACGAGATTGTTTTCTTCGCCTGGATCTGCGGTGAGGTCGTAGACATGGTTGCCGGAGAAGCGCGCCGCAGCCCAATAGGGGACGGCATCGCTCTCGTCCCAGGTCTGGCGGATCACCGGCACTTTGCTACCCGGCATGCGATCCAGGCGCGCGCGCTCGTCGGGAAGTGGCATCTCCTGCTCACGGCTGAGGAAATGCGTAGGCATGGTCGACCAGCGATTCGACCAGGCGCCAAGCGGACGGTTCGCGCCAGCGGGTGCGCGCGCATATTTCGACTTGCCGTCGATATAGTGCACCTCGCGGCCCCACACCCCTGCCAACAGCCAGTCGCGCACCGATTTCTGCTGGCCGGAGAGAAGCGGCAGCAGCGAGCGGCCATGGCTGCGCTGGCGCACCTCGACGCCGAAGAGTTCGGCGAGGGTCGCGAAGATGTCGACACTGGTGGTGAGCGCGTCGCAGGTCGTGGGCGCCAGTCCCGGCGCCGCGATCAGAAGCGGGATATGGCCCAGCGTCTGATAGAGCGGCACGCCGGGCTTGCCCCAGATATCCTTCTCACCGAGATAGTGGCCGTGGTCGGTGCAGAGCACGACGACGGTGTTGTCCCACAGTTTTTTCTCATCGATGCGGTCAAGTACCTTGCCGAGCCAATGGTCGATCATCGTCAGCTTGGCGCCATAACGGCAGCGGATCTGGCGGCCCTCGCGCTCGCTCATCACACCGCGCTTGACCAGCCCGGCGCCGTAAGGAGGCCAGATCAGCGGCGGGCCGTCCCAATCGGGATCGTAGCGCTTGATGTACTCGTCCGGGGTATCGAATGGCTCGTGCGGATCGAACTCGTCGACGAAGAGGAAGAAGCGGTCATGCGCGCCGGCGTTGTCGGCGAGCCAGTCCGCCGCCGCCTGCATGGTGCGCGGACCGGGGAAGTCCGCCTCGCCGCGGAAATAACCGCGCGACTTGTCGTAGGGCATGTGGCGCTGCATGCCGATATGCGGCGCGCCGGCCCAGGACGGATCGGCCTTGGTCTTCCATGCGTCGCCTTCATGGCCGCGCTGATAGTCCCAGGCCGTGAAGTCGACGTGATAGTTCTCGCCGCCGGTCTCGAACAGATGCGGATGATCGCTGATGAGCTGGCTGACCACGCCCGCCTTGCGCAGCGGATAGGTTATGGCGTCTTCCCACAGTTCGACCGAACCCCAGGGCCGCCACAGGAAATCCCACGCGCCGCACAAGATATCGTGCCGTGCCGGCATGCAGGGGAGCGAGGCGGCGTAGTGGTTGTTGAAGCGAACCGCGCGCTTCGCCAGCCGGTTGATATTGGGCGTGGCGAATTCGGTGCCGCCATAGGCGCCGACCATATGACGATTGAGGCTGTCGAGAAGAAGGACGATCGCGTTCTTCGCGATCATCTCGCGTGACTGCGTTCGGCCAGCGCCAGTGTGCGCCAGCCGAAAGCCGTCTCCGGCACCATGTCGCCCATCATGGGCGCCGTGCGCTCGGCGACCACGTGGCCGCCCATGGTTTCATAGAAGAAGCGCGCATTGTTCTTGGCGTGCGCCCAGATCTGGCAGGAGGTAAAGCCGCGTGTCCGCAAGACCGCGAAAGCGCCGTTCAAAAGCACGCGACCGACACCGCGGCCAAAATTGTTAGGGTCCACATAGAGCGTGTACACTTCGCCGTCATAGCCGAGACTGCGGTCGCGCGCCGCGCCGAGACTCGCCATCGCAACGATGCCGGCCTTCGCGTCCTCGGCGACAAGCACGGTCTCGCGCCTTTGCGCGCGGATCGCCGCCTGCCAGCGCGCGGTCTGGCCCGGCAGCGTCATCGCACACAGCATGGCGCGCGACAGAACTGCTGGATATGTGTCGTGCCAGGAATCAATGTAGATGCGCGCAACCTCCGCGGCATCTCTCGGCCGCGCCACTCTGACGGTCGGCGCGAGTTCGTCCATGAGTGAAGCTTCGCGCAAGCGCGCGCGCGGAGCAAGCGAGAAATCGAAAACCCATGTCCCATTCGCGCTCCCGCGCCGCCGCCGGTGACAAACTGTCTGCCGACGATCAACGCAATGACTAGAACTCAGACTGGGCCGTTCAAATCCAAGCGCAATGAAATCGGCGGCACTACTTGCCGGCGTTCGCGGCACGCAGCTTGGAAAGGGCTTCAGCCTGTTCGATCGGCCAGCCACGCCTGCGAAGGGTTCGTTCATCTTTGTGGCAGAGTGAAGATGGTGGCTGTGACGCGAATGTCGCGGAAGCGGATTTTGCGCATCACGACAATTGCGAATCGGATTCATCGGCGTACACTCGAATCAAATCAGCCATGCTGCTGCTGGGTTTAGCGTGTGGGCTGCGAGAACAACGATAGAGGAAGCGAGGGGGAAGGTGGCTGCGCTACGGGCGCGGGCGAACGGATGGCGCTTGGGCGGTCGATGGAACTTTTTTTGACGCGTAAAGCTTTAGTTGACATGCCCATGGGAGCATCTGGGAGAGCGTATCTCAATCGGAGATTAACAGGCCGTACTGTCGCCGTTCATGCGGACAAGCGTGGAATCGGCGGCCAATAAAGGAGTTGGAGTCATGAGCTCGCTCGACGTCTTCGACATCTTTACCCGCGACTATGCGCGGGAGCGCTTCGAGACCATGTCCTTGCGGGACTGGCTCCTGGCCGCCCGCGACGACAAGATGCTCTACGCCACGCCGCCCGAGCGCATGGTGGGCGCGATCGGCGAGCCGGAGCTGGTCGACACCGCCCAGGACCCGCGTCTCGCCCGCCTGTTCTCCAACCGCACGATCAAGACCTATCCGGCCTTCGACGGCTTCTACGGCATGGAAGACACGATCGAGCGCATCGTCGGCTACTTCAAGCATGCGGCGCAGGGCCTCGAGGAGAAACGGCAGATACTTTATCTCCTCGGCCCGGTCGGCGGCGGCAAGTCGTCGCTCGCCGAGCGGCTCAAGGATCTGATGGAGAAACATCCGATCTATGTGCTCAAGGCCGGCGACGCGATCAGTCCGGTGTTCGAGAGCCCGCTGGGTCTTTTCCGCTCGGTCGAGCTCGGCAACCTGCTGGCAGAGCGCTACGGCATCGAGCGCCATCGCGTCGGTGGCGTGATGAGTCCCTGGGCGGTGAAGCGGCTGGACGAGTACGGCGGCGACATCTCGAAATTCGAGGTCGCGAAGATCTATCCGTCCAAGCTGCGCCAATACGCCATCTCCAAGACCGAGCCGGGCGACGAAAACAACCAGGACATCTCGGCGCTGGTCGGCAAGGTCGACATCCGCAAGCTCGAACATTTCAGCCAGAACGACGCCGACGCCTATTCCTTTTCGGGCGGTCTGTGCCGCTCCAATCAGGGTCTGCTCGAATTCGTCTAGATGTTCAAGGCGCCGATCAAGGTTCTGCACCCGCTGCTGACCGCGACGCAGGAAGGAAACTATATCGGTACAGAGACACTGGGCCCGATCCCGTTCAACGGCACCATCCTCGCCCATTCCAATGAGGCGGAGTGGACTGTGTTCAAGAACAACCGCAACAACGAAGCGTTCCTCGACCGCATTTGTGTCGTCACTGTGCCCTATTGCCTGCGCGTGACCGAAGAGACCGCGATCTACAAGAAGCTGCTCGATGCTTCGAATCTCGGCGGCACGCCGACCGCGCCAGAGACACTGGAGATGCTGGCGAAGTTCTGCGTCGGCACGCGCCTGAAGGAGCACGAGAACTCCAACATCACATCCAAGATGCGGGTCTATGACGGCGAGAAGCTGAAGGATACCGATCCGAAGGCCAAGACGCTGCAGGAATACAAGGACATGGCCGGCGTCGACGAAGGCATGACCGGGATCTCGACGCGCTTTGCCTACAAGACGCTGTCTGAGACTTTCAACTACGACCACTCGGAAGTCGCGGCCGACCCCGTGCATCTGATGTACGTGCTGGAACAGGCCATCAAGCGCGAGCAGTTCGCAGACGATATTGAGAAGAAATATCTCGAATTCATCAAGGCCGAGCTTGCGCCGCGCTACGCCGAGTTCATCGGCAAGGAAATCCAGAAAGCTTATCTGGAGTCCTACGGCGAATACGGTCAGAACCTGTTCGATCGTTACATCGCCTATGCCGATGCCTGGATCGAGGATCAGGACTACAAGGATGCCGACACTGGCCAGCTGCTCGATCGCGCCGCGCTCGACAACGAGCTGTCGAAGATCGAGAAGCCGGCAGGCATCGCCAATCCGAAGGACTTCCGCAACGAAGTCGTGAAGTTCGCGCTGCGCTATCGCGCCCAGAATGACGGCAAGAACCCCGCCTGGACCGCATATGAGAAGATCCGCTCGGTGATCGAGAAGCGCATGTTCACCCAGGTCGAGGACCTGTTGCCGGTGATCAGCTTCGAGTCCAAAAAGGACAACGACACGGTCAACAAGCACAACGAATTCATCAAGCGCATGCTGGCCCGCGGCTACACTCCGCGGCAGGTCCGCCGCCTGGTCGAGTGGTATATGCGAGTCAACAAGGCGGGGTAGGGTGACCCACTTCGTCGATCGCCGCCTTAACCCGAAGGGCAAGAGCCTCGCCAACCGGCAGCGCTTTCTGCGCCGGGCGCGCGCGCAGATCCGCGAAGCGGTGCAGAAGTCGCTGCAGGACTCGGCCGTCGCCGATATCGGCAAAGAGCGCAAGATCAAGATATCGACCAAGGGCACGAAGGAGCCGCGGTTCCGGCTCGACCCGCGCACCAATGGCGAGCGCGACTTCGTGCTGCCGGGAAACAAGGAATTCACGCCGGGCGACACGATTGAAAAGCCGAAGTCAGGCGACGGCGGCGCCGGCAAGGAGGCCTCGGACTCAGGCGAGGGCGAGGACGATTTTGAGTTCACCATGACGCAGGAAGAGGTGCTCGATATCTTCTTCGAGGATCTCGAACTGCCCAATCTTGTGCGGACCACGCTCAAGGAGACACCGAACAAACAATGGAAGCGTGCCGGCATCACCACGGTGGGCTCGCCGACGCAGATCAATCTGGTGCGCACGATGCGCAATTCCTTTGGCCGCAGGCTCGCTCTGAAACGGCCGACCACGGCAGACGTCGCCGCGCTGGAGGCAGAACTCGACGCCGCTGAACGCGCCGATCCAGTCGACGAGGCGAAGATCGCGGCGGTGAAGGAAAGCCTCGCCCGCGCCATCGCCAAGCGCAAATGGGTCGGCTTCATCGATCCCATCGATGTGCGCTTCAATGCCTTCACCGAGCAGCCGACGCCGACCAGCCAGGCGGTGATGTTCTGTCTGATGGATGTCTCAGGCTCGATGGGCGAGCGCGAAAAGGATCTCGCCAAGCGCTTCTACATGCTGCTGCACCTGTTCCTGAAGCGCCGCTACAAGAAAGTGGATGTCGTTTTCATTCGGCACACACACGACGCACAGGAAGTAAATGAACGGGAGTTCTTCTATTCGCGTCAGTCGGGCGGCACGATCGTGTCGACCGCGCTCGACAAGATGCTCGAGATCCAGAAGGAGCGCTACGCCACCGCCGACTGGAATATCTACGCGGCGCAGGCATCCGACGGCTACACGCAGTCGGGCGACGCACGCCACTGCGTCGACATGCTGAACCAGCTCATCATGCCGCTTTGCCAGTATTACGCCTATATCGAGATCCTGGACGAGCGCGAGATGGAAGTGTTCGCCAACGAGGAGTCCGGTGCCGAACTCTGGCGTGCCTACCGCACGGTCGCCGCGGAATGGCCCAACTTCGCCACCAAGCGCATCGCAAAGCCTCAAGATATTTTCCCGGTGTTCCACGAATTGTTCAAGAAGACGGAGGTGAGCGCGTGACGAGCTACCTCTTCACCGAATCCGAATGGGATTTCGCCACCGTCGAACGGACCTACAAGGCGATCGAGGACATCGCGCTGAACGATCTGGGACTCGACGTCTATCCCAACCAGATCGAGATCATCTCGTCGGAGCAGATGCTCGACGCCTATTCCTCCATCGCCATGCCGCTGATGTACAACCATTGGTCATTCGGCAAGATGTTTGCGCGTGAGGAGGCGCTTTATCGCCTCGGCTATTCCGCGCTCGCCTACGAAGTGGTGATCAACGCCAGCCCGTGCATCTCCTACCTGCTGGAGGAGAACACGATGACGATGCAGGCGCTGGTGATGGCGCATGCCGCCTTCGGCCACAATCACTTCTTCAAGAACAACTACCTGTTCCGGCAATGGACCAATGCCGAAGGCATCATGGACTATCTCGCCTTCGCCAAGAGATACATTGCCGCTTGCGAGGAACGCTACGGCCGCGACGAGGTCGAGGCGGTCCTCGATTCCGCGCATGCGCTAATGGAGCAGGGCGTATTCCGCTATCGCCGTCCGCCGCGCCCCTCCAAGGACCGCGTCGAGGAGAAACGCCGACTCCGCGCCGAGTACGAACAGGAAGCCTATAGCGAATTGTGGCGCACGCTGCCCGCAGGGATTGAACCGCCTGCCGCGCCGTTGACGCCCGATCTCGACGACGAGTTCTCCGGCGACATGAAGCTGCCGGA
>DATEZM010000261.1:0-3617 GCA_035255625.1 Rhizomicrobium sp.
TACGAGCTTGGTCCCACGATCCCCGGCATCCAGGACTTCACGAAACCGCCATCGATGGAATCGGGCGGCGGTGGCTCGGTCTCGACGATCGACGATTACGCCTTGTTCTGCCAGATGATGCTGAACAAGGGCGAGCTGAACGGCGTGCGGATCCTGGCGCCGGAAACGGTCGCGATGATGGAGACCAACCAGGTCGAGCCCGGTGTGGAGTCGTCCGATCCGATCGCGAACCGGTCGATTGCCAACAGCGCGGTTGGATTCGGACTCGACTTCGCCGTGACGTTGGATGCGAAAAAATTCGGCTCGAGACAGGGCAACGGCTCGATCTGGTGGGGTGGCGCGGCCGGCACCTGGTTCTGGATCGACCCGAAGAACGATCTGTTCTTCTTGGGGATGATCCAGAAATTCGGTGCGGGCGCCGCCGGCAACGAGCAACTGGCGCCGGAATCGCAGAACCTGCTGTATGACGCGCTGATCCCTTCAACGCCTTGAGGCTCGAGCCATGTGGGCAAGACGCATCCTGATCGCGCTCGTCATATTGGCCGTTCTCGGCGGTGGCGCTTACTACTGGTTCTTCGTCCAGAACGGCTCGCCATCCGGCGCCTATACAATCGACATCGCTGAGGTGCGGCAGCTCGCGGATTCGATGCCGGGCGACAAGGCGCGGGAAATCCGCGCCGAAGACGTCGCGCCGTTTTCCTTCAAGCGCGCCATCGTGGTGGCGGGCGACGGCTGGGACAGCCTGCCGATGGGCGTGTTCGCCTACCGGATCGTGTTCGACCAGAGCACCATCATCGTCGACACCGGCGTCAGTCCGCGCGGCGCACAGGACATGGGCGCGCAGATCGATATGGACGCCTATCGCCGGGTGATTTCGGCGCTCAAATTCGCCTCCATCATCGTGGTGACGCATGAGCATGCCGATCATATCGGCGGGCTCTTGTCCTCGCCCTGGCTCGAGCTGGAGCTCGCGCGCACCAAGCTGAATGCCGAGCAGCTCGCCAATCTCGACCGCTACAATCCCAGCTATCGCAAGGAAGGCTTCGCGACCTACAAGCCGATCACTTATGGGAAATATCTCGCGCTGGCGCCGGGTGTCGTTCTGATCCGCGCCCCCGGCCACACACCGGGAAGCCAGATGGTCTATGTGAAGCTGGCCAATGGGCAGGAATATCTCTTCACCGGCGACGTCGCCTGGACGATGCGCAACATCGATCTGCTGCGCGAGCGGCCGCGTGCCACGGCCATGTTCCTGGGCGAAGATCGCGACGCGGTGATGAGCGAGCTTGCAGCACTTTCGGCGCTCAGGACGGCGGAGCTGCACATCCACATCGTGCCGGGCCATGACCTCGACGCCGTCACGGCGCTGGAGAAGCAGGGCCTGCTCAAGGCGAAGTTCTCGGACGCCCAGGTCGACTACATGATCCCGACGCGCTAGAGCGGTTCACCATTTCCTGGAATTCTGTGAACCGCTCTAGCCTATTGTTTGGTCGCGATTCCGGACGGAAAGCCGCCGAAGACGCTGGCGCTATCGGCCACACTTTTCCTGGAATTACTCCACGCGTCAGCGGTTCTGCGTGCCATCGGCATAGCCGCCGCCGATGCGCGTACCGGGTTCGAGCAAGCCACGACCTGGAACGTGATTGATCTCGAGCCTTGTGCCGTCCGGGTCCTCGAACAACACCGAGTAGTAACCAGGCGCGAAATTGTCCTGCTCCGGTGCGTGGACGATCGCGGCGCCGATCTCGACCAGGAAGGCGTGCGCTGTGTCGACGTCGGCGCGCTCGCGAGCGCGCCAGCAATGATGATGCAGGCCGACACTGCCCTGTTTGAATCGCCGTCCGTGATATTCGGCCGTTGGCGCATGGATGCCGAAGCCGGTTCGCCCACCGACGCAATAGAAGGTGTTTTCGGTGTCGGCGACGACCTGCAACCCGAGGAAGGGCAGGAGTTGTGCGTAGAACGCACGGGACGCTTTGAAATCGCCCGCCGTGATGAAGGTGTGTGCGACGCCGTTTATTTCCATTGCCGGCCCCTTGTGGTCTGATCTGACTGTGCACCCGGCTTGGCCCCACGGTCATGAAATCCAAGCGACCCACCCATGAAGATCGCAAGGCCGCAGCCAAGCGCGCGGCACTGCGCGCGCTCAAGAAGGCGCGCAAGGCGGCCGAGAGCGCCGGCGTGAAGCTGTCGGACTGGGAAGGTGAATTTCTCGAATCGGTCGAAGGCCGGGTCGAAAAATATGGCCGCGCCTTCCGCGACACCGAAAAGGGGATGGCGGGCTCGTCACTTTCCATGCGCCAGGCCGTTAAGCTCAGGGAAATCGCGGGAAAAGCCTCCGGCAAATCCTCATGGGGACGAAAACGGCCTCTGTAGTGCGGCAATTATATTGCGGAAAGAAGTTGTGCACTTTGCCTTTATGACATTTCTGTTGCATCGCAGCAGGGAAATGAGGCCTAATCCGCGCCGATTGTGCAGCCGCAACAAGACGGCCGTTGGGGAAGAGGATCAGTCCAATGTCGCAGCACTCCGCTGAGACCAAACCGCAGCTCGAAGTCTACAAAGACCTTTACGAGATCGGCGAAATCCCGCCGCTCGGGCATGTGCCGGCGAAGATGTACGGCTGGGCGGTGCGCAAGGACCGTCATGGGCCGCCGGAATCCTCCATGCAGATCGAAGTGCTGCCGACCTGGCAGCTCGATTCGCACGACGTGCTGATCCTCGTGATGGCGGCAGGCGTGAACTACAACGGCGTCTGGGCCGCGCTCGGCACGCCGATCTCGCCGATTGACGCGCACAAAAATCCCTATCACGTCGCCGGTTCCGACGCGTCGGGCATCGTGTGGGCGGTCGGCTCCAAGGTGACGCGCTGGAAGGTCGGCGACGAGGTCGTCGTCCATTGCAATCAAGACGACGGCGACGATGAGGAGTGCAATGGCGGCGATCCGATGTTCTCGCCCAGCCAGCGCATCTGGGGTTACGAGACGCCGGACGGTTCCTTCGCGCAGTTCGCGCGCGTGCAGGATCGCCAGCTCATGGAACGGCCCAGGCATCTCACCTGGGAAGAATCGGCCTGCTACACGCTGACGCTCGCCACGACCTATCGCATGTTCTTCGGCCATCGGCCGCACATCCTGCGGCCCGGTCATAACGTGCTGGTATGGGGTGCGAGCGGCGGTCTGGGCTCCTTCGCTGTGCAGCTCTGCGCGGTGTCGGGCGCCAATGCGATCGGCGTGATCAGCGACGAGAGCAAACGCGAATTCGTGCTCAGCCTCGGCGCCAAGGGCGTCATCAATCGCAAGGACTTCAACTGCTGGGGCGCGATGCCCCAGGTGGGCTCTCCCGAATACGATGCGTGGACGAAGGAAGCGCGCAAATTCGGCAAGGCGATCTGGGACATCACCGGCAAGGGCAACGATGTCGACATGGTGTTCGAGCATCCGGGCGAGTCGACCTTCCCGGTGTCGTGCCTAGTGGTGAAGCGCGGCGGCATGGTGGTGTTCTGCGCCGGTACCTCCGGCTACAACATCACCTTCGACGCGCGTTATGTGTGGATGCGCCAGAAGCGCATCCAGGGCAGCCATTTCGCCAACCTGCTGCAGGCGAGCCAGGCCAAC
>DATEZM010000262.1:0-4059 GCA_035255625.1 Rhizomicrobium sp.
GCGGCGGCTTGGGTTTTCCGGGGCGCTCTGAAATAAGGAGGCGGATCTCATGTCACAGGCGGCTTTGCGGGTGGTGGCGAAGGACGACAAGGACAATTCGGAGCGCAAGCGCGCGCTGGAAGCGGCGCTGAGCCAGATCGACCGGGCCTTCGGCAAAGGCTCGGTGATGAAGATGGGTGCGCGCGATCTGGGCGTCGCGACCGATGCGGTCTCGACCGGCTCGCTCGGGCTCGACATCGCGCTCGGCATCGGCGGGTTGCCGCGCGGCCGGGTGATCGAGGTCTATGGACCGGAGAGTTCGGGCAAGACGACGCTGGCGCTGCATGTCGTGGCCGAGATCCAGAAGAAGGGCGGCATCGCCGCCTATATCGACGCGGAACATGCGATGGATCCGGGCTATGCCAAGAAGCTCGGCGTCGACATCGACGAGATGCTGATCTCCCAGCCCGACACCGGCGAGCAGGCGCTCGAGATCACCGACACGCTGGTGCGGTCGGGCGGCGTCGATATCGTGGTGATCGACTCGGTGGCGGCCCTGACGCCCAAGGCCGAGCTCGAGGGCGAGATGGGCGATTCGCTGCCCGGCCTGCAGGCGCGGCTGATGAGCCAGGCGCTGCGCAAGCTCACCGCCTCGATCGCCAAATCCAACACGATCGTGCTCTTCATCAACCAGATCCGCATGAAGATCGGCATCATGTTCGGCAATCCGGAGACCACGACTGGCGGCAATGCGCTGAAATTCTATGCCTCGGTGCGCCTCGACATCCGCCGTATCGGCGCGATCAAGGACCGCGACGAGGTGATCGGCAACCAGACGCGCGTGAAGGTGGTCAAGAACAAGGTGGCGCCGCCCTTCAAGCAGGTCGAGTTCGACATCATGTACGGCCAGGGCATTTCCAAGACCGGCGAGTTGCTGGACCTGGGCGTCAAGGCCGGCGTGGTCGAGAAATCCGGTTCCTGGTTCTCCCATGACGGCGACCGCATCGGCCAGGGCCGCGAGCAGGCCAAGACCTTTCTCGCCGCCCATCCCGACATCGCCGACAGAATAGAAGCCTCGATCCGTGGCAGCGTCGGCCTGCTGGCCCAGAACCTGGCTCTTGGGGGCGAGGCCAAGGACGCGGACACCGACGAGGAATAGAGCTGGCGGAGGCGCCGCTCGGATCGCGTTCGTTCCTTTGTTGGCATGAGGGAACGACTCCGGCGAAGGGGCGCCTCCCAACGGGGCGCCCCTTCGTTTTTGCGCTGCTGGGCCGCCATTCCGGCCCCGGGGATGACAGAAAACCGCGCGACGGCTACACAATCCCCATGACAAGCCTTGCCGACGTCCGCACCTCTTTCACCGACTTCTTCAGGGACCGCCAGCACGCGGTTGTGCCCTCGTCCCCGCTCGTGCCGCGCAACGACCCGACGCTGATGTTCACCAATGCCGGCATGGTGCAGTTCAAGAACGTCTTCACCGGCGCCGAGAAGCGGCCCTACAGCCGCGCCACCTCGGTGCAGAAATGCGTGCGTGCCGGCGGCAAGCACAACGATCTCGACAATGTCGGCTACACCGCGCGCCACCACACCTTTTTCGAGATGCTGGGCAATTTCTCGTTCGGCGAATACTTCAAGGAAGATGCCATCGCCTACGCGTGGGACTATGTCGCCAAAACCGTTGGGCTGCCCAAAGACAAGCTGTGGGTGACGGTCTATCCGACCGACGATGTCGCGCGCTCTCTCTGGAAGAAGATCGCCGGCCTTCCCGACGAGCGCATCGTCGATCATGAGAGCAATCTGTGGGCGATGGGGCCATTGGGGCCGTGCGGCTATTGCTCGGAGATCTTCTTCGACCAGGGCGACAGCGTCGCCGGCGGGCCGCCGGGCAGCAAAGAAGAAGACGGCGACCGCTTTCTGGAATTCTGGAATCTGGTCTTCATGCAGTTCGAGCAGGTGGATGAGACCACTCGCATCGACCTGCCGCGCCCCTCCATCGACACCGGCCTGGGCCTGGAGCGTCTCACCGCGATCCTTCAGGGGGTCACCAACAACTACGAAATCGACCTGTTCCGCCATCTGATCGCGGCCTCGGTCGAATTCTCCGCTGCCAAGGCGCAAGGCGACGCGGTGTTCAGTCACCGCGTCATCGCAGACCATCTGCGCTCGACCTCGTTCCTGATCGCCGACGGCGTGCTGCCGTCGAACGAAGGCCGTGGCTACGTGCTTCGCCGCATCATGCGCCGCGCCATGCGCCACGCGCATCTGATCGGATCGAAAGACCCCTTGATGCACCGGCTGGTGCCGGCGCTGGTGGCCGAGATGGGGCAGGCCTATCCCGAACTCAAGCGCGCCGAGTCGCTGATTGGCGAGACGCTGCGGCTGGAGGAGATCCGCTTCCGCGAGACGCTGGCGCGCGGCATCAAGCTGCTCGACGAGGCGGCATCCGGCATCGCGCCGGGCGGCAAGCTTGCGGGCGAAGTCGCGTTCAAGCTCTACGACACCTTTGGCTTCCCGCTCGACCTGACCGAAGACGCGCTGAAGGCCAGGAACATCGCGGTCGATACGGCTGGCTTCGATGCGGCGATGGCGCGACAAAAGGCCGAGGCGCGCAAGGCCTGGGCCGGCTCGGGCGAGGCCACAACCGATGCACAGTGGTTTGCGCTGAAGGACGAGTTCGGCTCGACCGAATTCCTCGGCTACGACACCGAGAGCGCCGAGGGTCACATCCTCGCCGTACTGAAGGACGGTGTGCGCCTGGCCGCCGCCGCCAGGGGCGAGACGGTGCGCATCCTGACCAACCAGACGCCGTTCTATGGCGAGTCCGGCGGCCAGGTTGGCGATCAGGGCACGATCAAATCGGCCAAGGGCGAAGGCAGGGTGATCGACACCGAGAAGAAGCTCGGCAGCCTCCACGTCCATGTCGTGACGGTGACGCATGGCGCGCTCGGCGTCGGCGAGACCGTCGATCTGAAGGTCGACGGCGAACGGCGCCGCGCCACGCGGGCAAACCACTCGGCGACGCATCTTCTGCACGCCGCGCTGAAGCGCGTGCTGGGCGGCCATGTGCAACAGAAGGGATCGCTCGTCGCGCCCGACCGGCTGCGCTTCGACTTCAGTCATCCCAAGCCCGTGACGGCCGACGAGCTCGAACGCATCGAGCAGATGGTCAACGACGTGATCCGGCAGAACTCCGATGTCACGACACGGCTGATGGCGACGGACGCGGCGATCGAAGCCGGCGCCGAGGCACTGTTCGGTGAGAAATATGGCGACGAGGTGCGCGTTCTCTCTATGGGCGCAGATGCCGGCAAGGATTATTCGGTCGAGCTGTGTGGCGGCACGCATGTGCGCCGGCTGGGCGACATCGGTCTTTTCACCATCCTCGGTGAGAGCGCGGTCGGCGCCGGTGTGCGCCGCATCGAGGCGCTGACATCCGAGGGCGCCCGCCGCTATCTCTCCGGTCAGGCGGAGATCGCGCGTGACGCGGCCGCGGCACTCAAGACGACGGCGAGCGAGCTTCCGGCGCGCGTTGCAGCGCTTTCAGAAGAACGCCGCAAGCTCGAGCGCGAGCTGGTCGAGGCGCGGAAGCAATTGGCGCTCGGCGCGCCGGCACCGACGACAACGCGCACGGCGGAGAAGCGCGGCGATGGGCTCGCGATCGACGCCCGCATCGTCGAGGGCGTTGCGCCGAAGGATCTGAAATCGCTCGTCGATGGCGCCAAGTCGCAGCTTGGGTCAGGCGTCGTCGCCTTCGTCGCGGTGGCGGACGGCCGCGCTTCGCTGGTGGTCGGCGTGACCGACGATCTGACAGGCAGAATCAGCGCGGTCGACCTCGTCAAGCTCGGCGCCGAAGCGCTGGGCGGCAAGGGCGGCGGCGGACGGCCCGACATGGCGCAGGCCGGCGGACCCGACGGGGACAAGGCCGAGAGTGCGCTCGACGCCATCCGCCGGCACGTGAAAGCACTCGCGCCAGCGGCGTGATGTCCTGCGATTCCTGACGCCGTTCAGGGCGTGAAATACACCGCGATCTTGTTGCCGGTGGGATCGCGCAGATAGGCGCCATACCAGCTTTTCTTTTCC
>DATEZM010000263.1:0-5107 GCA_035255625.1 Rhizomicrobium sp.
TTGCGCAAATTGTCGGCGACGATCCATAGCGACAGGCCGTGCTCGACAGTGGGATCCTTGCGGACGCGGCTGACATAAGTTGCGTCTTCGCCGGCACAATCGACCGGCGTGACGTAACCGCCATCCTCGCGCTTGTCGACCACAAGTACGCCTGGCGCTACGCGCAGAATCTGCCGTGCCCGCTCCGCAGTGATCGGTTCCTCGAACTCGATCGTGACGGCCTCGGAATGGCCGATGAACACCGGCACGCGCACGCAGGTTGCGGTAAGCTGGATATCAGGATCGAGAATCTTCTGCGTTTCGACCATCATCTTCCACTCTTCCTTGGTCAGGCCGGAGTCGAGGAAGTCGTCGATGTGCGGGATGACGTTGTAGGCGATCTGCTTGGTGAAGTGTTCGATCTCAACCGGATCAGCGACGAATACCGCGCGCGTCTGGCGGAACAGCTCGTCCATCGCGTCGCGCCCTGCGCCGGAGACAGATTGATACGTCGAAACGACGACGCGCTTGATCTTCGCCGCGTCATGCAGCGGCTTTAGCACCACGACGAGCTGCGCCGTCGAGCAGTTGGGGTTGGCGACGATGCCCTTCTTGATGTCACTGAGTGCGTCGGCGTTCACCTCGGGCACCACCAGCGGCACGTCGCGGTCCATGCGCCAAGCGCTGGAATTGTCGATCACGATCGGACCCTGGGCCGCAATCCTCGGCGCCCATTGCTTCGACACGGCGGAACCCGCGCTCATCAGCACGATGTCGGTGCCTTTGAAGTCGAAATAGTCGAGTGCCTTGACCTTGAGGGTGGCGTCGCCGAATGACACCTCGGTGCCGACCGAGCTGGTCGAGGCCAGCGCCACAACTTCGCGCGCTGGAAACGCGCGCTCGTCAAGCACGGTCAACATCTCGCGCCCGACATTGCCGGTCGCGCCAACGACTGCCACCTTGTAAGACATCATCTTTTCCGCCCGCTTCGCTGGCGTTCCCATACGCCAAACGGCGGGCTGCGAAAAGCTACCAGGTCAGCTTCAGCTTCAACCCGCCGCCCTCTACCACACCATCCAGCGTGGTCTTTTCCGAAGAGGCGTCTTCGAGATTGTAGCGAAAGAGTTCGGCGCGGCCCTCGGCGAAGCCAAGCTTGATGGCGATGATCTCGCCGACCGGCTTTTCGGTCAGCGCGAAATTGGGCTGTTCGTGGATCCAGGGCGGCGACGGCTCGGAATAGGTGTCGGAAAAGACGGGCTTTGGCTCGGGAAGTACCAGCTGTGCCGCTGCCGCTGGCCCACCCGAGGCTGCAGCAAGGACAGCAGAGACAGTCAAAACCGCGCGCATCGCGGTCACCCTCATGGCGCTGAGATGAAACGCGCCGTGCGGGGGCTTCGTTGCGACAAATCAGGAACTGTGAGGTTCAGACGACGCCTTTATTGCGCAGCAGGGCAATGTCTGTCGCCGACAGGTCCAGTACTTCGGACAGAACCTCTTCGGTGTGCTGGCCGAGCAGCGGCGGCGCGCTGCGGTATTCGGGTGGCGTCACCGACAGCCGCAAAGGGCTGGCCGGCAGGCGCATCGGTCCGGTAGCGTGCATCATCGACACTGTCAGATTTCGCGCCTGCGCCTGAGGATCGGCGAATACCTGGTCCACGCGATTGATCGGCCCGCAAGGCACGTTCGCCGCCTCGAGCGCTGAGATCCAGGCGGCGGTTGTGCGCTCAGCCATGATCGGCATCAGGACCGCGATCAGTGGCTCGCGATGTGCCACCCGCTCGGCGTTGGTCGCAAAGCGCGGATCGGCCGCAATTGCATCCAGCCCGGCGACGGCGGCGAAACGGCGGAACTGGTGGTCGTTGGAGGTTGCCAGGATCAAATGCCCATCGGCGGTGGCGAACACCTGATAGGGCACGATGTTGGGGTGGGCGTTGCCGAGCCGCCCTGGCACCATGCCGCCGGCGAGATAATTGGTCGCTTGATTGGCGAGTGCCGCAGCCTGGCAATCGAATAGCGCCATGTCGATCGACTGGCCCTCGCCGGTCCGCGCCTGGTGGATCACCGCCGCCAGAATCGCAATGCCGGTGTAGAGGCCGGTCACAAGATCGCTGACCGCAACGCCGACCTTCATCGGCTCGGCGCCGGGCTCACCGTCCTTCTGGCCGGTGACGCTCATCAGCCCGCCCATGCCTTGGATGACGTAGTCGTAGCCGGACTTGTCCTTGTAGGGACCGTCATGGCCGAAGCCGGTCAGTGAGCAATAGATCAGCGCGGGGTTTTCGGCGCGCAGGCTGTCGTAATCGAGGCCATACTTTGCGAGCGCACCGGTCTTGAAATTCTCCGCTACGACATGGGCGCGCCGCGCCAGCCGCCTGATCAGCGCCTGTCCCTCGGGCTTGGATATGTCGACGGTGATCGATTTCTTGTTGCGATTGGCAGTCAGGAAATAGGTCGCGTCGCCCCTACTCCCGTCCGGATTGGTTAGGAAGGGCGGACCGAACCGGCGTGTCTCGTCGCCCTCGCCGGGCTTTTCGATCTTGATCACCTCGGCCCCGAGATCGCCCAAGATCTGCGTCGCCCAGGGCGCCGCCAGTACGCGCGAAAGATCCAGCACCCGGATATGCGACAGCGCTCCCATGCTTAGATCTCGCTCCTGACGGCCCACAACTCGGGATAGAAGGTCAGATCGAGTGCCTTTTTGAGATAGGGCACGCCGGACGTGCCGCCGGTGCCGGGCTTGGCGCCGATGATCCGCTCCACCGTCTTCATGTGGCTGTAGCGCCAGAGATGGAAGCGGTATTCGAGGTCGACCAGCTTCTCTGCCAGCTCATAGAGGTCCCAGTGCGTTTCGGCGTCGCGATAGACCTCGCGCCAGGCGTCGGTGACGCGTGTATCGGCCGCGTAGGGCTTGGAGAAATCACGCCTCAATTTATTCTTCGGGATCGCAAATCCGCGTCTTGCCAGGAGCGCCAGCGACTCGTCGTAAAGGCTCGGCTCGGTCAACGCTGTGCGGACGAGCCCGCGAATCTCGGCGTCGGCTTCGAACACACGGGCCATCGCCGCGTTCTTATTGCCCAGCCGGTACTCCAGCATGCGGTACTGAAACGATTGGAAGCCGGACGACTTGCCGAGACTGCCGCGGAAACTCGCATAGTCGAACGGCGTCATGGTGGAGAGGATTTCCCAGGACTGGATCAGCAGCGCCTGCACCCGGCTGACACGGGCCATCATCTTGAAGGCGGGTCCGAGTTCGTCTTTGCGAAGCTGGCGGATCGCCGCTCCGATCTCGTGCAGGCAAAGCTTGATCCACAATTCGCTCGCCTGGTGGATCACGATGAACAGGGTCTCGTCATGCGCGCCGGAGAGCGGCTTCTGGCAGCCAAGCAGCGTCTTCAGCCCCAGATAGTCGCCATAGGACATCGCGCGGCGGAAATCCCAATGGACGGCCTCGCCTTTCAGGTCGACCGCCTTGGGCGCAGAGGGCGATTTTCGGGTAGCCATGTCCTAGGGGGAACCTTAACTATGGCGCGCATGATGCATTCGCGGTGCCGTTCGCCCGATGCTAAGGTCCCCGCCGCAGCCACACAACGAGCATGAAAACATGGGAAACGCGTGGAAGGCAGGCGTGTGCCTGGGCGCTGTTCTGGCGGTATGGGCCGGCCAGGCTGAGGCCGCGCGGCGACCGATGCTCAAATGCGCTCAACCGGCCGAGGTTGCAGCGATCCAGACTACCGTGGTCGACCAGCAGTTGGTGGATGCGGCGCTGACCTGCGGCGACGCCACCCGCGATCATTTCAACTCATACCGCACGTCCTTCGGCACCGAGTTGCGCGGAAGCGACAAAACGCTGCTCAGCATGTTCAAGCGCATTTATGGCGGGTCTCGCGGCGATGCGGCCTACAATCTGTTCAAGACCGATATGGCGTCGAAGGCCGAGCTGCGCCGCGTCCATGACGCGGCCGGCTTCTGTCAATCCGCCGAGTTGGTGCTGGCGGCGGCGAATGCGCCGGCAAAGCCCGCGCTCAGGGATTTCGTCGCCGGCGTGCCGGTCGTCGACGCCGAAACGCCGGTCGATACGTGTTCCGTCAAGGTCGATGTGGCGCTCAAGGGAGTCGAGGCCGTACCGGCAGTGCGGCCCAAGCCCCGTCCGCCCCAGCCGGACGACGAGCCGATCGTGATCGCTGCCGCGGAGCACCCGCCCGCCCCCACAGGCATCAAGGCGGGCAGTCTGACCTGCAACGTGGAGAGCGGTTTTGGTTTCCTCTTCGGGTCGTCCAAATCGCTCAAATGCACTTTTGCGCCGAGCAATGGGGCGGGGGAGCACTACACCGGCACGTTCTCGAAATACGGCCTCGACATCGGCTATGCCGACAATGCGACGCTGGTGTGGGGCGTCGTCACGGCAACGTCCGACATGCGCCCAGGCGCGCTGGAAGGCGATTACGCAGGTGCTACGGCGGGCGCGACCATCATCGTCGGGCTCGGTGCAAACGTGCTGGTCGGGGGCACAAACCAGTCCATCGCGCTGCAGCCGCTGAGCGTGCAGGGCAATACCGGCCTGAACGTAACCGCCGGCGTCGGAATCATATCGCTGAAGTACGAGCCGTAGGCTTCGGCTGCAGCAGAAGTCCGGAATCAGAGAAAGGGCGGCGTGGCGCCCTTTCTCTGATTCCGGGCAATTTCGGCTCGCACAACGTCGCTACCCGTCCCAAAACGAAAAGGGCGGGCCGTGAGGCCCGCCCTTTCCGTATACGAAGCGAGGTGACGCTTAGCCGCCGAGGTCGATAACGGCGCGGCGGTTCTGCGGCTCGCGAACGCCGGGTCCGGTCGGGACCAGCGGGTCGTGGAACGACTTGCCGACGATGTCGATCGTCGAGCCGTCCATGCCTTCGCGGACCATTTCGTCCTTGACCGATTCCGCGCGGCGGACCGACAGGGCCTGGTTGTAGCTGTCCGAACCGACGGTGTCGGTGTGGCCAGTGACCAGAACCTTGACGAAGCCGTTGGCCTTGGCGGTGCGAACCGCTTCGGCAACCACTTCCTGGGCCTTGTCGGTGAGGTTCGACTTGTCGAAGTCGAAGAAGACGATGAACGTCTTAACCGGCGGAGGCGGCGGGGGCGGCGGCGG
>DATEZM010000264.1:0-4101 GCA_035255625.1 Rhizomicrobium sp.
GCGGTGACCTACGCCAAGGAGCGCCAGCAATTCGGCCGCGTCATCGGTTCCTTCCAGGCGGTCAAGCATCTGTGCGCCGAGATGGTCGCCGAGCTCGAGCCCTGCCGCGCGCTGATCTGGTATGCCGCCTATGCCTTCGACACATTCCCCGACCAGGCGCGGCGTATGGCGGCGCATGCCAAGGCGCATACGGCCGAGGTCGGCACCTTCGTGGCGCGCACCGCGACCGAAGTGCATGGCGGCATGGGCTTCACCGACCTCCTGGGCCTGCACTATTGGTTCAAGCGCATCGGCTTCGACCGCCAGGCCTTGGGCGGCCCCGAGAAGGCGCGCCATGACGCAGCGGTGGCACAGGGTTGGGTGGGAAACTGAAGAGCGACTTGTTCCACCAAGACGGACTGCCCGCGCCGCAGCGCATCTGGGCGATCGTCACCGTCGCACTCGGCATCGTCATGGCGGTGATGGATTCCTCCATCGCCAACGTCGCGCTGCCGACCATTGCCGGCGATCTGCATGCCAGCCCGGCGCTTTCGATCTGGATCGTCAACGGCTATCAACTCGCGATCACCATCTCTCTGCTGCCGCTGGCGGCACTGGGCGACATCATCGGTTATCGCCGGGTCTATGTCGCGGGACTTATCCTGTTCACATTGGCGTCGCTGCTTTGCGCGGTCTCGCATTCGCTTCCAATGCTTGCCGCGGCGCGCGTGGTGCAGGGCTTCGGCGGCTCCGGCATCATGAGCGTCAATTCCGCGCTCATCCGCTTCATCTATCCGCATCGTCTGCTCGGCCGCGGTCTTTCGATCAATACGCTGATCGTGGCGGTGTCGGCGGCGCTGGGTCCGACGGTTGCGAGCGGTATCCTGTCTGTGGCCGATTGGCCGTGGCTGTTCGCTGTGAATGTCCCGTTCGGAATTGCGGCCATCGCGATCGCGATCCGCGCCCTGCCCCACACACCGCGCGCCAAGCATTCCTTCGATGTCGGCGGCGCGGTGCTAATCGCGATCCTGTTCGGGCTTCTGATCGGCAGCATTGACGCGTTCGGTCATGGCGAATCCTTTCTGTGGTTTGCGCTCGAACTCGCCGTAACAGCGGTAATTGGTTTTCTTATGGTACGGCGCGAAGCAACCGCTGCCGCGCCGATGCTGCCCGTCGACCTGATGCGCATTCCGATCTTCGCGCTGTCTATTGCAACTTCGGTCTGCTCCTTCGCAGCCCAGATGCTTGCGCTGGTGTCGTTGCCGTTCCTTTTGCAGAGTGAGCTGCATTTCACCGCGGTCCAGACGGGTCTTCTGATCACGCCATGGCCGATCGCAATCGCGCTCGTCTCACCCATCGCCGGACGGCTAGCCGACCGCTATCCCGCCGGCCTGCTCGGCGCCATCGGTCTCGTCGTGTTCGCGAGCGGATTGTTCGCACTCGCTTTGCTGCCGGATCCGCCGGGCATCGCTGACATCGCCTGGCGCATGGCGCTCGCCGGCCTCGGCTTTGGCCTGTTCCAGTCGCCGAACAACCGCGCAATGATCGGCTCGACTCCACGCGAACGTTCCGGCGGCGCCAGTGGCATGCTGGGAACCGCACGGCTGCTGGGCCAGACACTGGGAGCGGCGCTGGTTGCGTTGGTATTCAGCCGCGTGGCGGGACACGGCACCGTAGTCTCGCTTTATGTTGCCGTTGGCTTCGCGCTTGCAGCGGCGGCGGTGTCGAGCCTGCGGCTTTTTGAGCGTGTGGCGCAGCCCGTTGCACCCGGCCCTTAGCAGCGCATACTTGCCCCGGGAAAACGTCCGAGGGGAAACCGATGAAAAGACTTGCCGCCATTCTGATCCTGGCCGCCGCCACTGCGCTGCCCGCGCTCGCCGACACCACGCCGGAACCAACGCCGAAGAACGACTATTCGCGTGCCGACAACTGGCTCTGCCTGCCAGGGCAGGAGGACGCCTGCTCCGCCAATCAGGACGCGACCATTGTGAAAGCGAACGGAGCGCTGAAGCCGGAGAAATTTCGCCCTGCGAAGAACCCGCCGATCGACTGCTTCTACGTCTACCCCACCGTGTCGCGAGACCGCAGTGTGGTCAGCGACATGATCGCCGGTCCCGAGGAGATGGGCGTGATCGCCCAGCAATTCGCGCGCTTCGCCGACGTCTGCAAGACCTATGCGCCGCTGTACCGCCAGTACACGCTGACCGCGCTGGTCGCACGCCAGACCGGCAAACCGATGGCGATGCCGGCCGATCCGGCGGTCGGTTATCACGACGTGGTCGATGCGTGGAACTACTACCTGCAGAACTATAATCACGGGCGCGGCGTGGTGCTGATCGGGCACAGCCAGGGCTCTGGCGTGCTGACACAGCTCATCAAGAACGAGATCGACGGCAAGCCCGTGCAGAAGCAGCTCGTTGTCGCGATCCTCGGCGGAACACGGCTCGGCGTGCCAACGGGCAAGGATGTCGGCGGCGATTTCCAAAACGTACCGCTCTGCCATAACGCCAAGACTCCGGGCTGCGTCATTGCCTTCGCCTCGTTTCGCGCGAGCGCACCGCCGCCGGCCAATACGCTGTTCGGCAAGGTGCAGACGCCCGGCTGGGAGGCGGCATGCGTCAATCCCGCGGCGCTAGGCGGCGGCTCGGGTCCGGTGCATTCTTATCTCACCGCCAGCCGCGCCTTCATCGTCGGCGGCGATCCGAACCCACCGGTCTGGGCGACGGGCAAGACCGTCGTCACGCCCTTCGTCAGCGTGCCCGGACTGATCACCGCGGAGTGCGCCCGCAACGAGAACGGCACCTATCTGGCGGTGACAGTGCATGGCGATCCCGCCGATCCGCGCACCGACGACATCCGCGGCGACGTTGTCATCGGAGGCCAAGTGCAGCAGAACTGGGGCCTGCACCTGATCGACATGAACCTGTTCATGGGTAATTTCCAGGACATCGTGAAGAGCGAGACACGCGCTTACCTGAAGAGGCACTGAAGATGGAAACCAATCCCAAGGCTGCCGGTTTTGCACCGGAGCGGCTCGACCGCATCGCGGATCACCTAAGCCGTTCCTATGTCGACAACGGCAAGATCGCCGGCTGTCAGGTGGCGGTGACGCGCCATGGCCATCTCGCCTATTTCAAGTCGCTCGGACTAATGAACAGGGAGCGCGGCAAGCCAGTCCAGGACGACACGATCTTCCGCCTTTATTCCATGACCAAGCCGATCACTTCGGTGGCGTTGATGACGCTCTATGAGCGCGGCTATTTCCAGCTCAACGATCCGGTCTACCGCTTCGTGCCGGAGTGGCGCGATCAGCGCGTCTGGATCTCGGGCGACGGTCCGGCGATGGAGACGGTCAAGCCCAACCGGCCCGTCAGCATGCGCGATATGCTGGGTCATACCGGCGGCATCACGTACGGCAATGCGCTGGCTTCGCTGGGCGCGCCCGACGACGGCCATCCCGTCGACAAGGAATATGCCCGCATCGGCGTGCGCCGCGGCGAGGGCGAAACGTTGCGCGATTTCGTGGCCAAGCTCGGCCGCGTGCCACTGCGCTATCAGCCCGGCGAGCGCTGGATGTATTCGCTGTCGACGGATGTCTGCGGAGCACTGGTCGAGATCATCTCCGGCAAGCGGTTCGACAAATTCCTCGCCGAGGAGATTTTCGAGCCGCTGAAGATGAAGGACACCTCCTTCGTCCTGCCGCGCGAGAAGCTCGGCCGTTTCGCCGCCAATTACCGCCGCGGCGCTGACAAGAAGACGCATATGGTCGACGATCCGGAGAAGTCCGCCTACCTGAGGGAGCCGACGTTCTTCTCCGGCGGCGGCGGCCTTGTCGGCACTACGGCCGACTATGTGCGCTTCTGTGAGATGCTCCGCCGGGGCGGTGAGCTTGACGGCGCGCGAGTCTTGGGGCCACGCACGATCGATCTGATGCATCGCAACCATCTGAAGGACGGGAAGGACCTGACTCAGATGGCGATCGCCAGCTTCTCGGAAACCGCCAATGAGGGCGTCGGCTTCGGTCTTGGCTTCGCCTGCACGCTCGACAGCGTGAAGTCTGGCAGCATCGCCGGCACCGACTGGTATTGGGGCGGCGCGGCGTCGACCATCTTCTGGGTGGAC
>DATEZM010000265.1:0-2825 GCA_035255625.1 Rhizomicrobium sp.
CGGGTCGTGCGCAAAAGGACGACGACGCCACGGCCTTCCTTGGCAATGATGCGCATCGACTCGCCCAGCACGTCGCGCTCATAGGGCTTCCAGTCCAGCATATCGGTGAAGATGTTGACCGCGTGCATGCGCACCAGCGCCGGCTCTGGCGTCGTGATATCGCCTTTCACCAAAGCGATATGCTCCGCATATTCGAGTTCGTTGACGTAGACATACATCTTCCACGTGCCGCCATTGTGACTTTCAAAAGGAGCCTCGACCTTGCGCTTTACGAAGTGGTCGTATTTGCGGCGATAGGCGATCAGATCGGCAATCGTCCCAATCTTCAGGCCGTGTAGTTGAGCGAACGGCACCAGATCGGGCAGACGCGCCATGGTGCCATCATCGTTCATGATCTCGCAGATCACGCCGGCCGGAATCAGTCCCGCCAGCCGGGCAATGTCGACGGCCGCTTCAGTATGACCGGCGCGCACCAACGTTCCGCCATGTCGCGCCACGAGCGGAAAGACGTGTCCGGGCGAGGTGATATCCTGGGCGCCCTTGGTCGGATCGATCGCGACCGAGATCGTGTGCGCGCGATCATGCGCCGAGATACCGGTCGAGATACCCTCTTTGGCCTCGATGGAAATCGTGAACGCCGTCTGGTTCGGCGTGCCGTTGACCTGCGTCATCATCGGAATGTTGAGCGCGTCGGCGCGTTCCTGGGTCAGCGCCAAGCAGATCAGGCCGCGACCGTTCTTCGCCATGAAGTTGATCGCCTGTGGCGTGCCCATCTGCGCCGGGATCACGAGGTCGCCTTCGTTCTCGCGGTCGTCAGCATCCATCAGGATGAACATGCGGCCGTTACGCGCGTCCTCGATGACGTCTTCGATGTGCGAAATGTAGTCGTGGTAGACTGAGACGTTCATTTGCCAACCAGCCTCGCGACATAACGCGCCAGAAGGTCGATCTCGAGATTGACCTTCATGCCGGGCTTCAGTTTGCCAAAGGTGGTTACCTTCTGGGTGTGCGGGATGATGTTCACGTCGAAGCGCGCGCCGTCGGCTTCGTTAACCGTCAGCGACACCCCATCAAGTGTTACCGAGCCTTTCGGCGTGATAAATCTCGCCAAGCTGAGCGGCGCTTCGAAATTCACGCGCGTGGACTCGCCTTCCGGCATGACCTGCTTCACTTCCGCAACACCATCAACGTGACCGCTGACGATGTGACCGCCAAACTCGTCGCCCACGCGCATGGGGCGCTCGAGATTGACGCTATCGCCCACCTTCCAGCCTGCGAGCGTGGTCTTGGACAGGGTCTCGCCGGAAAGCGTGACTGCGAACCAGCGGTCCTTCGGCGTTCCCTTGTCCACGACCGTCAGGCATGCGCCCGAGCATGCGATCGAGGCGCCGATTTCAATCGCGGAGGGATCGTAGCCGGTGCCGATCACGACATGCGTGTCGCCGCGCTTTTCGATGTGGCGCACGCGTCCGACGTCGGTGACGATTCCGGTGAACATGGCGCTCCTTTTAGGCTTTGACCCGATAGCTTTCCAGCAGATCGCCTCCGAATTTGCGCACCGACTGCAGCGTAAACCTTGGCGCTTCGCCGATCGTCGCGGCCGCCAGCGCGGCAATGGCGCCATGCCCCTTTGAGCCTAAGGCCATTGGCGCGGTGAAGATTTCCAGCGCGTCCGGACGACCTGCGTCCAGGAACGCGGCATGGACCGTCGCGCCACCTTCCACCAACAGTCGCGTAACGTTGCGGCG
Organism: Rhizomicrobium sp.; assembly: GCA_035255625.1. GTDB lineage: Bacteria > Pseudomonadota > Alphaproteobacteria > Micropepsales > Micropepsaceae > Rhizomicrobium. The sequence continues at coordinate 1,749 of DATEZM010000265.1, forward strand.
CGAGAGTTCTTCGAGAACTGCGTCCAGCTCGAGCCTCCCCTGCGCGTCGCGCGGGACCCGAACGATCTCCACGCCGGCCGAGACGAGCCCGTCGCCCCCGCCTGGTTCGGCGGTGAAGACGACAATCGGTATCTTTGACGCGGTCGCTGCGAGCTTCGATGTCGCGCTCAGGCGAAGCCGAGAGTCGAGCACGACCCTTAACGGCGTGTGTTCCTCTAGTCCCGCCAATCGGCAGGTAAGATCGGGATCATCGGCGAGCGCCGTATTGCTGCCGATCAGGATCGCGCCGTTGCGCGCGCGCAGGAGATGACCAAACCGGCGCGCCGGCTCGCCTGTGATCCACTTGCTGCTGCCATCGGCCGCGGAAGTCTTGCCATCCAGGCTCTGGGCGATCTTGAGCGTTACAAAGGGTCGCTTGCGAAGGATATGACTGAAGAAACCCTCGAGGGTCTCCGCTGCTTCGCGTTCAGCGATACCGACATCGACCGCAATGTTCGCTGCTTTGAGTTTAGCCATGCCTTGGCCGTTCACGCGCGGATCTGGATCGACGCAAGCGATCACCACGCGCGAGACCCCCACCGCGATCAGCGCATCGGCGCAGGGGCCTCCACTCGCGCTGTCATGAGAACAGGGTTCAAGCGTCACGTATACAGTCGCGCCGCGCGCCGCGGCACCGGCCGCTGCCAGAGCCGCTGCTTCGGCATGCGGACGACCGCTCTCGCTGGTCCTGCCGCGCGCAACCACATGCCCCTCAGGTGCAACGATCACGCAGCCGACGGATGGGACGCGGCCGGTGCGTCCGACACCGCGAGAGGCCAGTGTGATGGCGTGACGCATATGGCGCAGGTCGTCTTCGGGCGTCATGGAAAGAGCGCCGAGAATACGACTGCCGTGGCATTATAGGCCGTGTGTGTGGCATACGAGGTCCGTAGCGAGCCGGAGCGCGCGACCCATTGTGCCAGCACGATGCCCGCAACGAACAACTCGGCGGTATAAATCCAGCCTTGGGCGCCCGGGTGGACGTAGAAATGTCCATGCGCAATAGCGAAAGCTGCGGCAGTGATCGCTGTAGCGATC
>DATEZM010000266.1:0-8311 GCA_035255625.1 Rhizomicrobium sp.
CGCGAACGCACGATCTCGCCGGCCATCGGCTCCAGCTTGCTGGCCAGAAGCTTCGCCAGCGTCGACTTGCCGTTGCCGTTCTTGCCGAGCAGCGCGATGCGGTCGTCCGGATCGAAACGCAACGAGATCTTCGACAGCACCGGCTTGCCGGGCTCATAGCCGATGGCTATGCGGTCCATGGTGATCAGCGGTGGCGCCGCTTCCACCGCCTTGGGCAGCCGGATCGGCCGGACATGCTCGTCGAGCGGGATGTCGATGCGCTCCATCTTCTCGATCATCTTCACGCGGCTTTGCGCCTGGCGCGCCTTGGTCGCCTTGGCGCGGAAGCGGTCGACGAAGCTTTGCAGATGGGCGCGCCGCGCTTCCTGCTTCTTCTGCGCCGCGACGTCGAGAGCGCGCTGCAGCGCGCGGGTATCGACGAAGGTATCGTAGTTGCCGGTGTAGAGCTTCAGCTTGCCGTGCTCGAGATGCAGGATGAACTCGGCCGCGGTGTTCAGCAGATCGCGGTCATGGCTGACGATCACCACCGTGCCGCGATAGCGTGCCAGGAAGTTCTCCAGCCACATCACGCCTTCGAGGTCGAGATAGTTGGTCGGCTCGTCCAGCAGCAGAAGGTCGGGTGCGGCGAACAGGATGGCGGCAAGCGCGACGCGCATGCGCCAGCCGCCGGAGAACTCAGCGCAGGGGCGCAGCTGGTCCGTGGCGGAGAAGCCGAGGCCGGCCAGGATCTCGGCGGCGCGCGACGGCGCGGTATAGGCGTCGATCGCGTCCAGCCGGTGATAGATGTCACCCAGCTGGTGCGCGTCACTCTCATGCTCGGCCTGGGCGAGAAGTTGGGTGCGTTCGGGATCGGCGGCCAGCACGGTGTCGATCAGGCTGACCTGCGTGCCCGGCGCCTCTTGCGCCACCGCCCCGATGCGCCACGCCGACGGCCAGCTCACCGCCCCGTCGTCGGGATGAAGCTGGTCCAGGATCACCTTGAGCAGCGTCGATTTGCCCGCGCCGTTGCGCCCGACGAGGCCGACGCGCCGCCCCGCGGGGAGACTGGCGGTCGCCCCGTTCAGGATTTCGCGGCCCGCGATGCGGACGATGAGGTTGTCGATGACGAGCATGGGGCGCGGCGTATAGCAGAACCGGGCAGGCTGCTCTAGCGTCGCGCCATGGACTCGAAAGCCGCGCCCCGCGAGGTATTTTCAACCCTCGCCGCCTGGGCGATCCATGTCTTCACTGCGAGCGGCGCCGTTCTGGCCTTCCTCGCCTATCGCGCGGTGCAGGCGGGGCAGTTCCGGCTCGCGCTGCTTTATCTCGGCATTGCGCTGGTGGTCGACGGCGTCGACGGCACGCTGGCGCGGCTCGCGGGCGTCAAGCAGCGCGCGCCGGGCATCGACGGCACGATCCTTGATCTCGTCGTGGACTATCTGACCTATGTCTTTGTTCCCGCGATTCTGATCCATCGTGCCGGGCTGATCGCGGCGCCCTACGACTCCGTCGCGGTCGCTGCGATCCTGCTATCATCGCTCTATACCTTCGCGCGCACCGACATGAAGACGGACGACAATTACTTCCGCGGCTTCCCAGCGCTGTGGAACATCGTCGCCTTCTATCTCGTGATGCTGCAGCTAGGGCGAACGGCGTCGACGATGCTGATCGCCTTGTTCGTGTTGCTGACCTTCGCGCCCGTCGACGTCGTGCATCCGGTCCGCGTGCACAGCCATCGTCTGTGGCTCGCCGGCCTGACGCTGGTTTGGGGCGTCGCCAGCTTCGCGCTGCTCTGGCGCGATTGGCCCGCGCAGCGGATGCATGTCTGGCTGGCATTGTCGCTCGCTGGCGCAGCCGGCCTGCTGCTGATCGGCCTCCTGCGCACCTGGCGCGGGCCGATGCGAGGCGTTTAGCGCAACGCTTAACCCTCCCGTTCACGGGAGGGTCGAAAAATACGATGCGCAGCGTCGGATTTTTCGGGGCGGGGACAGTGACCGACCGAGTTCTTCCGGAGAGGCTTTCCCCTCCCCGAAATTTGCTCCGCTGCGCGGATCAAATATTCGACCCTCCCGTGAACGGGAGGGTTGTTCGAGTGTCGTTTGCTCTTTGGCGCTTGTCCGCTATAACCCGCGCACTTTTTCGATCCTTGCGGAGACCTCCATGGCCGTCGAGCGCACCCTTTCGATCATCAAGCCGGACGCGACGCGGCGGAATCTCACCGGCGCCATCGTCGACCGCTTCGAGAAAGCGGGTTTGCGCGTCATCGCCTCCCGCCGCATGCGCCTCAGCCAGGCGCAGGCCGAGGCGTTCTACGCCGTGCACAAGGAACGGCCGTTCTTCGGCAGTCTCGTCACCTTCATGACGTCGGGTCCGGTGGTGGTCCAGGTCCTCGAAGGCCCGAACGCCATCGCCAGGAACCGCGAAGTGATGGGAGCGACCAATCCGGCCAACGCGGCCGCCGGCACGATCCGCAAGGACTTCGCCGAATCGATCGAGGCCAACTCCGTCCACGGATCCGATGCGCCGGAGACGGCGGCGCAGGAGATCGCGTTCTTCTTTTCGGGGCTGGACATCGTTCCGTAGCGCACTCAACCTCCCCCTTCGGGGGAGGTGAAGAGAGGCTGTTATGCAAGGCAAGACAGTCGTCGTCACGGGCGGCACATCAGGCATCGGCGAGGTCGCGGCGACGCGGCTCGCCGGAATGGGTGCGCGCATCGTTCTGGTGGCGCGCGACCAGGCCCGTGCCGATGCGACGCTGGCGAAGCTGAAGGCGGCGAACCCGTCCGCGGCGCACACCGTGCATCTGGGTGACCTTTCCTCCATTTCCGAAATGAAGCGGGTCGCGAGCGCAATCGCCGCCACCGAACCGAAGATCGACGTGCTGGTGAACAATGCTGGCGCGGTGTTCCTGTCGCGTCAGGTCAGCGTCGACGGGCTGGAGATGACCTTCGCCACCAACCACATGGCTTATTTCGTGGTGACGAACATCCTGCTGCCGAACCTGAAAGCGACGCCGGGCGCACGCATCGTCTCCACCGCGTCGGACGCGCATCGCGGTGGCAAGATCGACTTCGACGATCTGCAGCTCGAAGACTCCTTCGGCGTGGCGCGCGCCTATGGCACGTCCAAGCTGATGAACATCCTGTTCACGCGCGAGCTGGCGAAGCGGCTCGGCGTCGGCGGCGTCACCGCCAACTGCCTGCATCCCGGCTTCGTCGGGACGCGCTTCGGGCTGAACAATGCGACGAACGTGTTCATGCGGCTGCTGCAGCGCGCGATCATGCAGTTCGGCATTTCGCCCGAAGAGGGCGCCAAGACCATCATCCATCTCGCCTCCTCGCCCGACGTCGCGTCGATCAGCGGCGAATACTTCTACAAATGCAAGATCGCGACCCCGACGGAAGCCGCGCAGAACGACGCGGTGGCCAAGCAATTGTGGGACGTGTCGGCGAAGATTTCTGGTGTCGGCTAAGCGAACACCGCGCGCCCATCTTCCAGACGCACTTTTCCTTCTGCCACCAGTTTCAGCGCCGCCGGATAAAGCTTGTGCTCTTCCGCCAGCACACGTGCCGCTAACGTCTCCACCGTGTCTCCGTCGAGCACTGGCACGGCGGCTTGCGCGATGATCGGGCCGCTGTCGAGTTCGGCGACAACGAAATGCACCGTGCAGCCGGAGATCTTCACGCCGGCGGCCAGCACTTGTTCATGCACCTTGGTGCCCTTGAACGCCGGCAGCAGCGAGGGATGGATGTTGAGAATACGTCCCTCCCACGCCCGCACGAAGCCGTCGGAGTGAATCCGCATGAAGCCGGCTTCGCAGATCAGATCTATCTTCGCGGTACGCAATGCAGCGTCGAGCGCAGCGTCGAAAGCCTCGCGCGACGCGAAATCCTTGTGCGAGATGACTTTGGTCGCAATGGCTGCCGCGCGGGCGATCTCCAACCCCTGCGCTGCCTCGACATTGGAGAAAACCAGCGCGATCTGCGCCGGATAATCCGCCGCCTTCGCCGCATCAATCAGCGCCGCCAGGTTCGAACCGCGGCCGGAGATCAGGATGGCGACACGCGTCTTCGCCGTCACAGCGTCAGCGCGCCGCGATAGACGACTTTCGCTTCGCCTTCGCCGGCGACCAGCGCGCCAACGCGCCAGGCCTTGTCGCCGGCCTGCTGGAAGGCGTCGATGACATGGCCGGAGTGCTCTTCGTCGACCACCGCCATGAATCCGAGACCGCAATTGAAGGTGCGCAGCATCTCCGCCGTCGCGATGCCGGCGCTCTTTGCCAGCCAGCCGAACACCGGCGGCGGTGTCCAGGCATCGAGATCGATGGCCGCGTCGAGACCGTCGGGCAGGGCGCGCGGCAGGTTCTCGGTGATGCCGCCGCCCGTGATATGCGCGAAGCCGTTCACGCCGCCGGCGCGGATCGCCTCCAGCCCGCCCTTCACATAAAGCCGCGTCGGCGCCAGCAGCGCGTCCGCCAGCGAGCGCGTGCCATCGAACGGCGCCGGCGCGTCATAGCGGGCGGCCGCATTCTCCACGGCGCGGCGGACCAGCGAGTAGCCGTTGGAATGCACGCCGCTCGAGGCGACGCCGATCACCACATCGCCCTCGCGCATCGCGCGCGTCTGCGGCAGGACATGGCCGCGCTCGACCGCGCCGACCGAAAATCCCGCCAGGTCGAAATCGCCCTTGGCATAAAGCCCCGGCATCTCCGCGGTCTCGCCACCGATCAGCGCGCAGCCGCAGGCCTTGCAGGCACGCGCGATGCCTTCGATCACGGCCGCCGCCGCGTCGACGTCGAGCGCACCGCTGGCGTAGTAGTCGAGGAAGAACAGCGGCTCGGCGCCCTGCACGATGAGGTCGTTGACGCACATGGCAACCAGGTCCTGGCCGATCGTGTCGAAGCGGCCGGTCTCGATCGCGATCTTGACCTTGGTGCCGACGCCGTCGGTGGAGGCGACTATGATCGGATCCTTGAACCCCGCGGCCTTCAGGTCGAACAGCCCGCCGAAGCCGCCGAGATCGGCGTCGGCGCCCGGCCGCCGCGTTGCCTTTGCCGCCGGCGCGATTCGCGCGACGAGGGCCTCGCCGGCATCGATATCGACGCCGGCCTGGCGGTAGGTCATCCCATTGCGGCGCTTGTCGCTCATCGGAATCGCGTTTGGACCACGAAGCCTCGTTTAGGCACGGGTGCTGCGGACCTGCAAGCAAGGGCGCGGGCCGCGCACCGCTTTTCCGCAGCCGCCAGACGCTTTCGCGGGCAGGCTGCGCCCTTTATACTCGCGCCGCTCATACAAGGTTCCAAATGTCACAGGCTTTTAACCGGCTCGCACCCTTTCTGGCGCTGGCCTTTGCCATGCTGTTGCCGGGCGCCGCCGCTGCGGTCGACCTGACCTATACGGTCAGCGGCATCCATGTGGACGCCTCCGCGGCGTCCGCCAGCGCGGCCCAGTCCATCGCCATCGACCAGGGCCGGCCGCGGGCGTGGGACGTCCTCTTCCGGCGCATCGCCAGGCCGGCCGACCTGGGCAAGAAGCCCAACCTCGATCTCGATGCCATCCGCAAGCTGTCGCGCGGCTACTCGGTGCACAACGAGAAGCGCTCGACCACGCGCTACGTCGCCGACATCACCTACAATTTCAGCCCCGAGGCCGTGGCGCGGGTCATGGGGACGATCTCGTCGTCCTACCGGATGGCCAGCAATGTGCGGCGCATCCTCTTGATCCCGATGTCGCCGACCTTCGACCGCACCTCGCCGTGGTCGAGCGCCTTCTCCAGTCCGCGCTTCAATGCGAGCGCGGTGCCTTTCGCGGTGCCGACCGGCGATGCGCCCGATGTCGCCGCGCTGGGCCGGCTGCAATTCGACGCCACCACCTGGGCCGATGTCGAGATCGTTGCGGCGCGCATCCATGCCACGGAAGCGGTACTGGCGCTGGCCATTCCGCTGACCCAGGGCGGCACCTCGATGACCGACAAGATGACCGGCAAGGTGCAGATCTGGCTGCGGCGCATCGGGGTTGCCGAGACGCCGATGAAGACCTCGGTCGATGTGCCGCTGATCAAGAATCCGGCTCAGACCTATCCGCTCGCCGCCGACGCCGCGGTGCACGCCATCGAGGTGATGTACCAGCAGAAGCCGCCGATCGATTTCGGCCCGCGCGGCGCACTGACGGCCGACGTCCATGTCGATTCGCTGGAGCAATGGACGACGATCCAGAATTCTTTCGGCCTCGTCACCAATGTCGTGGCGGTGCAGGTGACGGCGATGGATATCGGCCTGGTGCGTATCAACCTGACCTATCAGGGCTCGACCGATCAGCTGCATGACGCGCTGGCGCCGGTCGGCATCGCGCTCAGCAAGGAGACCGACGGCAGCTGGACGATGGCCTACGCGCCGCCGGCCAAGCCGGCTGCGACGGCGTCCGACCCGTGAGCAACCCGCTGCGCCAGGTGCCGAATGCCCTCACGGCGATCCGCACCGTACTGGCGCCCTTGACCGCCTATCTTATCCTGCTCGACCGCAATCTCGCGGCGCTGTCGGTGTTCGCCTTCGCCGGTGCCAGCGATGCGCTCGACGGTTTCCTGGCGCGGCGCTTCGGTCTCGTCTCGCGCTTCGGCGAATATCTCGATCCCGCGGCCGACAAGCTCCTCATGCTGGCGTCCTTCGTCACGCTGACCGTGGTGCACCAGGTGCCGCTCTGGGTGACGGCGATCGTCATCGGCCGTGATGTCGCCGTGGTGATCGGCGTCGTGCTGGCGCACCTGCTCAGCCTGCCGCTGAAGGTCGCGCCGCTCCTCATCGGCAAGGCCAACACGGTGGTGCAGGTCTGCTATGTGGCACTGATGCTGCTGATGCTGACGCTGCATGTGGACATGCCGGCGCTGGCGGTGGCCGGCGCGGTGACATCGGCGGCGTTCGCCATTGCATCCCTGCTGGCCTATGCCCAGCTATTGCTCAGGGCCATTGCGGTTCGCCCGGCGTGAGCGCTTGCGCTGGGCCGGCGTAAGGGTCTTTAAGGGGCTTTAGCCGCAGGATAGGGCGGTGGAACCCGTTCAAACGGGGGAGAAGGAGAATGCCATGGGTGGCCTAAGTCTTTGGCACATCTTGCTGTTCGGCGCGATCGCCATCCTGCTTTTCGGCGGGCGCGGCAAGATTTCCGACATCATGGGCGACTTCGCCAAGGGCATCAAAAGCTTCCGCCAGGGGCTGAACGATCCGGAGGATGCCAAGACGATTCCCGGCACGCCGACACCGCCGCCAACCTCGACGCCGAACAAGGACACGACGACCGTCGGTCAATAACCGTGTTCGATCTGAGCTGGAGCCATATCTTCATCCTGCTGGTCGTCGCCCTGGTCGTGGTGGGGCCGAAGGATTTGCCGCGGCTGATGCGCACGCTCGGCCAGTGGATGGGCAAGGCGCGTTCGATGGCCGACCAGTTCCGCAAGAGCTTCGACGACATGGCGCGCCAGGCCGAGCTCGACGACCTTCGCAAGGAGATCGAGAGCCTTCGTACCGACCGCCCGCTCGCCGGCCTCGCGCAGGATATGCATCAGTCCATCGTGCCGGAGGACATGCGTGGCTCGCCGCTGGCGCCGCCGCCGCAATCGGTCGCGATAGAGGCTGAGCCGGTTGCCGCGCCGCCGCCGCCCGAACCGCCGCATGACATCCCCGATCCCGGTACGCTCCTTAACGAGCCGGTCGCCGCCGGCGATGTGCACCCCCCTGTGCCATGAACAAGCCGACCGAGGATGACGAAGCGGCCATCGAGGCGACCAAGGCGCCATTGATGGACCACCTGATCGAGCTGCGCCGGCGGCTGATTTATTCCATCGCCGCTTTCGTCGCCGCGTTCATCCTGTGCTTCCTCGAAGCCAAGCCGATCTATGCCTTCCTGACCGGCCCGCTTGCGCATGTGCTGCCGCCGGGCCAGAGCCATCATCTCATCGCGACGGGCCTGGCCGAGACGTTCTTCACCTATGCCAAGCTCGGCGCCTTCGGCGGCATCTGCATCGCCTTCCCGGTGATCGCGGCGCAGCTGTGGATGTTCGTCGCGCCCGGTCTCTACAAACACGAGCGCAACGCCTTCCTGCCGTTCCTGCTGGCCACGCCTTTCATGTTCGCGCTCGGCTTCTGCTTCGTGTTCTACATCATGCTGCCCAACGCGATCCGCTTCTTCGTCAGCTTCGACACCCAGGGCACGGCGGCGTCGCTCGGCATCGAGCTGCAGGCACGCGTCAGCGAATATCTCGACTTCGTGATGACGCTGATCATCGCCTTCGGTCTGTGCTTTCAGCTTCCGGTGTTGCTCGCGCTGCTCGGCCGCGTCGGCAT
>DATEZM010000267.1:0-3307 GCA_035255625.1 Rhizomicrobium sp.
GGCCGTTCCCTGGAGCGCGCGTACCGCCAGACGGTTCTTCGCCACCTTGAACGACGCTCCGGCCGCACGCATGCGGTTACGGAGGTCGCCCATTTGGGCAACCGTCATGCCGGTATAGTGGGCGACAACCAGTGAGCCGGATGACGCGAAGACGCTTTTCAGCTCTTCGACGACTTCCGCTTTCTCTGTCTTGTCCACTTAGTGCTCCTTTTTGGCCTACCGCTTCGCTACTTGAGGCCTTAGGCCCTTCAACAATCGCCGTGACGATCCGGCGATTGCCCTGTGACACTCAACGTCTGTCCCAGGGCTCAAACCCGAAGTGCAGGATTTCTCCTGAATTCCGGTTGTCTTCCCTGTCTGCGCTGGAAATTTAAGACCTCGCGGCCTCCAGCGGTCTCGGACAGTTCCCGCGATCGTCCGCGGGAATTCTTCAATTCCTTACGCGTCCGCCGATGCCGCGCCGACGGAGGAAAGCGCGATCTTCACGCCCGGCCCCATCGTCGAGGACAGCGATACCTTCTTCATGTAGACGCCCTTGGCGCCCGACGGCTTGGCTTTCATCACGCTGTCGACGAAGGACTTCACGTTCTGGACGATGGCGTCCTCGGTGAAACTCGCCTTACCGACGCCGGCCTGAACGATGCCCGCCTTCTCGACGCGGAATTCGACCGCGCCGCCCTTGGCATCCTTGATCGCCTGGGTGACGTCCATCGTCACCGTGCCGACGCGCGGGTTCGGCATCAGGTTGCGCGGGCCGAGAACCTTACCGAGGCGGCCGACGATGCCCATCATGTCGGGCGTCGCGATGCACTTGTCGAAATCGATCTTGCCGGCCGTGACTTCGGCGGCGAGGTCTTCGGCGCCGACGATGTCGGCACCCGCCTTTTTGGCTTCGTCCGCTTTGGCGCCCTTGGCGAACACCGCGACGCGCAGCTTGCGGCCCGTGCCGTTCGGCAGGGACGAGACGCCGCGCACCATCTGGTCGGCGTGACGCGGATCGACGCCGAGGTTGATCGACAGCTCGATCGTCTCATCGAACTTCGCCGTGGCGCGCGCCTTGATCAGCTTGACCGCTTCCTCGACCGGATAGGACTTCGCCGTGTTGATGCCTTCGACGGCTTTCTTGAATCGCTTGGAGAGTGCCATGGCGGTTACCCCTTCACCTCGATGCCCATCGAGCGCGCGGAGCCCTCGATCATCAGCATCGCGTTCTCGACGTCGTTGGCGTTCAGGTCCTTCATCTTCGCCTCCGCGATCTGGCGGACCTGGGCCTTGGTCACCGAGCCGGCCGGATTGAGGCCGGGAGTCTTGGAACCGGAATTCAGCTTTGCGCCCTTCTTGAGCATGAAGGACGCGGGCGCGGTCTTCATCTCGAAGGTGAAGGACTTGTCGGAGAACACCGTGATGTTCACCGGAATCGGCATGCCCTTTTCCTGGTCCTGCGTCTTGGCGTTGAACGCCTTGCAGAACTCCATGATGTTGAGGCCGCGCTGGCCGAGCGCAGGGCCGATCGGAGGCGACGGATTGGCCGACCCCGCGGGCACCTGCAATTTGACGTAACCGACAATCTTCTTCGCCACTTCGTGTCCGCCTCCTTAGCGGGTTTCGGTGCAAGCGAGCCTGGCGGGCTCTCCCGAGGTGAGCGCGGCCGGTTGGACCCGGCCGCCATTAAAACAACGTCAAACCTTTTCGACCTGCGTGAATTCCAGTTCGACCGGCGTCGCGCGGCCGAAGATCGAGACCGCAACCTTCACGCGGCTACGGTCTTCGTCGACTTCCTCCACCGTGCCGGTGAAAGAGGTGAACGGACCGTCCGCCACGCGCACCTGCTCGCCAATCTCGAAAGTGATCGTCGACTTGGGATGCTCGGCGCTCTCGCTCGCCTGATTGAGGATGCGGTCGACCTCGGCCTGGCGCAGCGGCATCGGCTTGTTGTTCTGGCCGAGAAAGCCCGTGACCTTCGCGACGTTCTTGACCAGGTGATAGCAATGGTCGGTCAGATGCGCGTGCAGCAGAACGTAGCCTGGCAGGAATTTGTGCTCCGCCTTGACCTTCTGGCCGCGGCGCACTTCGAGCACTTCCTCGGTCGGCACAACGACATCGACGACCTCGTCCTCGAGGCCTTGGATCTTCGCTTGACGCTTGATCTCCTCGGCCACCTTCTTTTCGAAGTTCGAGTAGGTGTGGACGATGTACCACCGGGCGTTGGCGTTCACGGTCTTGGTTGCTGCTTCGCTCATTGCATTCGCCTCACTTCGCACCGATCAGCACGAGTTCGCCGTATTCCAGAATCTTGTCGACGCCGAAAAAGAACACCATCGTCAGGCCGACCATGATGAAAACCATCACGGTGGTGAGCCAGGTTTCCTTCCACGACGGCCAAGTGACCTTCTCGATGCCCTCGCGCCAGACTTCGCGGCCAAAGCGCATCGGACTGAACGGCCGACGCGCTACCGCCGGCACATCCTTGCCGGTCAGGTCCGCTGTCTTCTTCGTCGTATCCGCCATGTCTTTTCTTCGCTTCGATCCGTTTGAGTACTGGCAGGAGTGGAGGGACTCGAACCCACGGCCTACGGTTTTGGAGACCGCCGCTCTACCAACTGAGCTACACTCCTAGGACGCAAGCTCCCTTACTTCAGAATCTTCGCGACGACGCCGGAGCCGACGGTACGGCCGCCTTCGCGGATGGCGAAGCGCAGCTTCTCTTCCATCGCGATGGGAACGATCAGCTCGACCTCGATCGACACGTTGTCGCCCGGCATCACCATCTCGGTGCCCTCGGGAAGCTTCACGATCCCCGTCACGTCGGTGGTGCGGAAGTAGAACTGCGGACGGTAGTTGGCGAAGAACGGCGTGTGACGCCCGCCCTCGTCCTTCGTCAGCACGTAGATCTCCGCCGTGAAATTGGTGTGCGGCGTCACCGAGCCCGGCTTGGCCAGAACCTGGCCACGCTCAACACCTTCGCGCTCGACACCGCGCAGCAAGGCTCCAATGTTGTCGCCCGCCTGGCCCTGGTCCAGCAGCTTCCTGAACATCTCGACGCCCGTCACCGTCGTCGACGTCGTCGGACGGATGCCGATGATCTCCACCGTCTCGCCCACCTTGACGATGCCGCGCTCGACGCGGCCCGTCACAACCGTGCCGCGGCCCGAGATCGAGAACACGTCCTCGATCGGCATCAGGAACGGCTGGTCGATCGGACGCTCGGGCTGGGGAATCGAGGCATCCACCGCCTCCATCAGCTTCAGAACCGCGTCGTGGCCCTGTTCCTTGTTCTTGTCTTCCAGCGCCATCAGCGCCGAGCCCC
>DATEZM010000268.1:0-5863 GCA_035255625.1 Rhizomicrobium sp.
GGACCGACCGGCGATTCTTGCCGCCCGCGCCGCCGACGCGTCGGACGAGGGACTGTGGTGACAGTCACACTCTGACGCGTTCTCCGAAGATCGCGCTGCCGACCCGCACATGGGTGGCGCCGAACCGGATCGCGCTCTCGAAGTCCTCGCTCATTCCCATGCTGAGCAGCGGCAGGTCGTTTTCGCGCGCCATTTTCTGCAACAGCGCGAAGTGCGGTGCGGGCGCTTCCGCCGCTGGCGGAATGCACATCAGGCCTTTCAAGGGCAGCCCAAGCTTTCTGGCATGTTCGATCAACGCGGCGGCATCGCGCGGTGCTGTGCCCGCCTTCTGCGGCTCCTCGCCGGTGTTCACCTGCACGAACAGGAAGGGGTTGCGTCCCTGCCGGTCCATCTCGGCGCGCAGCGCATCGGCCAGCTTCGGCCGGTCGAGCGTGTGGATGGCATCGAACAGCTCGACCGCCTCGCGCACCTTGTTGGTCTGAAGCGGCCCGATCAGGTGCAGTTCGAGGTCGCTGTAGTCCGGGCGGATCGGCGACCATTTGGCGGTGGCTTCCTGCACCCGGTTCTCGCCGAACACGCGCTGGCCCGCGATCAGCGCCGGATGGATCGCTTCCGGCCCGTGCCCCTTGCTCACCGCGATCAGCGTGGTGACGGATGCCGGCGCCACCGCGGCCTTTCGCGCCGCCTCGATGCGCGCGATGATGGCAGTGAGGTTCTCGTTGATCTGTTCGGGGTTCATGTGAGTGCTCTTGCGCGGAGAAGGCTAGCAAGCGCCGCCGCGCGGCTCAACGCGGTGCATCGCATGGCGGGGCGTTTACCCGCATTGGTGCTGATGACCGACGACGAGCGGCTCGCCGACCCGCTTACGGCGGCTGCGGCGCTGCCGAAAGGTGCGATGGTGATTGTGCGTGCCCGCGAGGGGGCGCGCCGCGCCGAACTTGCGCGCGCAATGCTTGCCCTGGCGCGGCGGCGCGAGCTTTTCGTGCTGATCGCCGACGACCCGGCGCTCGCTTCCCGTCTTGGCGCAGACGGTCTTCACTTGCCACAGGTCCGCAGCCACGAAGCGGCCCATTGGCGCGCGCGTCATCCACGCTGGATCATCAGCACGGCGCTTCATTCGGCGCGGCCTCGTGGTTCTTTTGTCGATCTGATTTTCCTGTCGCCCGTCTTTCCGACCAGCTCGCATCCCGGGCGCGCGGCGCTCGGCGCCGCCCGCGCCAGCGCAATGGCGCGCGTGCTCAATATCCCCGTCTATGCGCTGGGCGGCGTCGACGCTCGCAATGCTGCGTCGCTGAAAAACTTCGCCGGTATCGCAGCTGTTGGGGCGTTGGCGGCTTAGATATTCAAAGTCGCATGCAGGAACACCGCATCCATGCCGATGCGCGGCGCACCGTTGTAGAAGGTGCCGCTGCTCTTCGCATAGTCGAGCTTCTGCCAGCCGCCGCTGAGCTGCAGGTTCGAGTTCACGGCATACGCCGCGTCCACCAGATAGGCATGCAGCCCGATGGTCGGCATGCCGAGCGATCCGTCGGCGCCGGCATTGCCGAACTCCCCGCCGAGCGACCATGAGCCGCGCGTCACGACGGTGCTCAGATGCAGGCCCTGGGTCGCGCCTGCGCGCAGGGCGTCGTTGATGTTGAAGGTGTAGGTGTTGGCCTCGCGAAAAGCGCCGCCGATGGAGAGCTTGGTGTCGTCGTCGATGTCCCAGTCGGCCTGCGTGCCCACGCCCCAGTCGGTCAGCCCGGCATGGCCCGGCGTCTTGCGGTCGCCATGGGCGACGGTCACGCCGGCATAGGCGCTGAGCGTCACCGGCCCGAAACTGTCACTGTAATTGACGGCGCCTTCCCACATGCTCTTCTGCCGGTTGGCGACATTGGGGCCGTTGTTCAGGAACGGCACCACGTCCTTGCCTTCCGATGGCGTGAACGAGACGGCGATCTGCACCCCGAACAGCCGCGGCGTGTAATAGGAGAGCTTGGCGTAGTTGAGCGACGACTCGACGGCGCTGTTCAACGTGAAGACGTTGATGAAGGCGCGTCCCGTTGATGGATTGCGGAAGAACGTGGCGTTGGGGTTGTCGATCGTGTCGATCGAATCGACGCTGGGTCCCGTGACGGCGAGCGCGAAAGCCGCGCCGTCGGTCATGCCGACATCGATGCGGCCGAGACCGGTCTGCACCGAGGCATAGGTCTTGGCGACCAGATCGCCGCCATAGTTATCGCTGGAAAGCCGGTCGTGGAAGACCTCGAATTGACCCTTCAGCGCGATTGACAGCCCGCTGTCGTAGTCGCGCTCGAGGCTGGCGTTGAGCTGCGCCGCACCCGTGCCCCCCAGCTTGGAGAAGTGTCCCGGCTGGTCGGCGTCAAACACGCCGCCATAGACCTGACCGCCGACATTGTAGTTCAGATCGCCGAACGAACCGGTGAGCGGCGACAGGCTCCAGTCATCCCAAGCGGCATGCGCGGGCGCGGCCAGCGCCAGCGCCATGGCCGCACCGGCCAGCAATGAAAGTTTCATTCCCACGCGATCCCAACCTTTTGGCCGCTCATAGCACGAACGGCCCACTCGTCGCGCCCCCGGACCTGGCGAGGGTTAAGCTCCTTTGCCGGCTCCGGTTGCGCGCCCCGAAGCCTTTCCTCTATAAGCCCGGACCTAGGGGGGACGCGCGAAGAACGCCGTCCAGGCGTTCCAGATAACGAAAGCGGCCCAATGCGATTCCTCACCGTGTGCGCTCTGGCCCTCGCTCTGGCGGGATGCAGTTCGGACGCTGACACCATGCCGGACAACGGCAGCGGCGCGACGGCCATCTCGTCCGGCACCGGCGCTCGCACTTTGGGTGTAAATTCCTATCTGTGGCACGCCACGCTGGATACGCTGTCGTTCATCCCGCTGGCATCCGCCGATCCGTTCGGCGGCGTCGTGATCACCGAATGGTACACCGCGCCACAGGTGCCGAACGAGCGGATGAAGGTCACGGTCTACATTCTGGACAAGAGCCTGCGCGCCGACGGGCTGAAGGTCGCGGTGTTCCGCCAGGTGAAGGCAACAGACGGCTGGACCGATGCCCAGGTCGCCACCGATACCGCCACCAAGCTCGAAGACGCCATTCTGACGCGCGCCCGCGAGCTTCGACTTGCGAGCGAACGCAACTAGTTTTCGGCAAATCGCTGTAGCCTGATCCGTGCCGGGGGCCTCAGCGCTCCGGGCAATAGGCATGGAGAAGGTCGCACATTATGGCGCGGTACAACGCCAGGGAATCGGAAGAGCGGTGGCAGCGCGCCTGGGACGCGCGCAATGCGTTCGTGGTGTCGAACGACTCCTCCAGACCCAAATGCTACGTGCTCGAGATGTTCCCCTATCCGTCGGGGCGCATCCATATGGGCCATGTGCGCAACTACACGATGGGCGACGTCATCGCCCGCTTCCGCCGCGCCCAGGGCTTCAATGTTTTGCATCCGATGGGCTGGGACGCCTTCGGCCTGCCGGCGGAAAACGCCGCGCGCGACAATGTCAACGCCGGCAAGAACAGCGGCATCAATCCGCGCGAATGGACCTATGCCAACATCGCGGCGATGCGCAGCGAACTCAAGGCGCTCGGCCTCGCCATCGACTGGAGCCGCGAATTCGCCACCTGCGATGCGGAATACTACAAGCATCAGCAGAAGCTGTTCCTGGATTTCCACAAACAGGATCTCGTGTACCGCAGCGAAGCGGAGGTGAACTGGGATCCCGTCGACATGACCGTGCTCGCCAACGAGCAGGTGATCGATGGCCGCGGCTGGCGCTCGGGCGCAGTGGTCGAGCGCAAGAAGCTGGCGCAATGGTTCTTCCGCATCACGCGCTATTCCGACGATCTGCTGGCCGCGCTCGACCGCCTCGACAAATGGCCGGAGAAGGTCCGGCTCATGCAGAAGAACTGGATCGGCCGCTCGGAGGGCATGCGCTTCGCGTTCGATCTGTCGAATGGCGGCAAGGTCGAGGTGTTCTCGACCCGTCCCGACACGCTGTTCGGCGCGAGCTTTGTCGCGCTGTCGCCGGATCATCCACTCACGGAAGAACTGGCAAAGACCGACGTGAAGCTGCGCGACTTCATTGCCGAATGCCGCAAGACCGGCACCGCCGAGGCCGAGATCGAGACCGCGGAAAAGCTCGGCTATGACACCGGGCTGACGGCCGCGCACCCGTTCGATCCCAACTGGAAGCTGCCCGTTATGGTCGCCAATTTCGTGCTGATGGGCTACGGCACCGGTGCGATCTTCGGCTGCCCGGCGCACGACCAGCGCGATCTCGATTTCGCCCGCAAATACAAGCTGCCGGTGCTTCCCGTCGTCGTGCCAGAAGACGCCGATCCGAAGGATTTCGAGATCGACAACGAGGCTTATGTTGGCCCGGGCCGCCTCGCCAATTCGCGGTTCCTCGATGGTCTTTCAGTCGAGGCCGCGAAGGCCGAGGTCGCCAAGCGCCTGGAGGCGGAAGGTCGCGGAACGCGCACGGTGCAATACCGCCTGCGCGACTGGCTGGCCTCGCGCCAGCGCGCCTGGGGCTGTCCGATCCCGATGATCCATTGCGGCAAGTGCGGCGTCGTGCCGGCGCCGGCGTCCGATCTTCCGATCCGCCTGCCCGACGATCTCGATTTCCGCGTCAAAGGCAATCCACTCGACGTGCACCCGACCTTCAAGCACACGACCTGCCCCGTCTGCGGCGGGAAGGCGACCCGCGAGACCGACACGCTCGACACCTTCGTCGACTCGTCGTGGTACTTCGCGCGCTTCGCCGATCCGACGTCGGAGGACCCCGTCAACCGCGACGCAGTGAACTACTGGCTGCCGGTCGACCAGTATATCGGCGGCATCGAGCACGCGATCCTGCACCTGCTTTATGCCCGCTTCTTTACGCGCGGCCTGCACGCCACCGGCTGGGCGGCGCTCGACGAGCCGTTCGCCGCGCTGTTCACGCAAGGCATGGTCCTGCATGAGAGTTATCAGGACGAGACCGGCAGCTGGCTCTATCCCGACGATGTGGAAAAGCGGCCTGACGGCTCCGCCGTCATCAAAGGAAGCGACCGGCCCGTGACGGTCGGTCCGTCGATCCGCATGTCGAAGTCGAAGAAGAACACGGTCGCGCCGATGAGCATGATCGATCTCTACGGCGCCGATGCGATCCGCTGGTTCATGCTGTCCGACTCGCCACCCGAGCGTGACGTGGACTGGTCCGAGGCCGGCGCCGAAGGCTGCTGGAAATTCGTCCAGCGCATCCACCGCCTGGTGTTCGAGGTGGAAGCACTTCCGCCGCCGGGTGCGCCGATCGGCGAGGTTTCCGGCAGCGCGCTGGAACTGCGCCGGGCCACCCATCGCGCCATCGCCGCAGTGACCGAGGATCTCGCCGCGCTGCGCTTCAACCGCGCGGTCGCGCAGGCTTACACGCTCACCAATGCGATTCAAACCCACGCCGATGTTGGCGGCGCGGTGCTGCGCGAGGCGCTGGAAGCCATCGTGCTCCTGGCCGCGCCGATGATGCCGCACTTGGCCGAAACCTGCTGGGAAGCCCTCGGCCATAAGACGCTCGTGGTGGACACGCCCTGGCCCAAAGCCGATGAGGCGCTGGTGAGGACGGACAACGTCACCATCGCGGTCCAGATCAACGGCAAGCGCCGCGGCGAGATCACCGTCGCGCTCGACACGCCGGAAGCCGAGACGCGCGCCGCCGCCCTGGCCGACGAAGGCGTTCGTCGTGCCCTGGAGGGAAAGACGCCGAAACGCGTTATAGTGGTCCCCAACCGCATCGTGAACGTGGTGACATGAAGAAGTCTGCCGTCGTGCTTTCCGCGCTCGCCCTCGCCGGTTGCGGTTTCCATCCGCTCTAT
>DATEZM010000269.1:0-7080 GCA_035255625.1 Rhizomicrobium sp.
GGCGATACTTGAACACCAGGGCGACCGACAGCACATAGGCGACCAGCAAACCGACCAGGAAGGAGCTGGTCGCAGCCGCAACATACCACCAGGAGAGATAGTGAACCAGGATAAACAAGACCGAGATATCGACGATGAACGGTGCCCCGCCGCCAGCAGGCCCAGCAGCGCCCAGGCGGTTTGCGACGCCGTCGACGGCGCGCGCTCATAGCCCTTGTAATCGAGCTTGTAGGAATTGCAGTCCTCGCCCCAGCCGCCGTCCTCGTTCTGGATCGCGATCAGCCATTCCATCGCCTTCGCCATCATCGGATCGTCGGGCATTACGGCCGCCGCGTTCAGCCCGGCCAGCGCCGACCAGGTGCCATAGATGTAGTTGACGCCCCAGCGGCCGAACCAACTGCCGTCCTTGAGTTGCGAGTTGCGCAGGAAATCGACGCCGGCCTTCACATGCGGATCGTCCGATCCGGCGCCGAGCTGCATCAGCATGCCGATGCAGCGGCCCGTCACGTCATCGGTCGGCGGGTCGAGCAGCGCGCCGTGATCGGCGAAGGGAATGTTGTTCAGGTAGTAATAGGCATTGTCCGCGTCGAACGCGCCCCAGCCGCCGTTCTTCGATTGCAGGCCTTCGACCCATTCGCGGCCGCGCGCGATTTCGGTCGTGTAAGCAGCGCGCTCCTTCGCGCGATCGAGCGCCATCACCACGACCGCAGTGTCGTCGAGATCGGGATAGTAGGCGTTGTTGTACTGGAACGCCCAGCCGCCCGGGCGGACATCGGGCCGCTCTTCCGCCCAATCGCCTTTCACGTCGAGTACCTGACGATACTTCAGCCATTCGAGGCTCTTCGCCACGGCCGCGTCGGCCGCGTCGCTGCTCGCCTCCAAGAGCGCATGCGCCGCGAGTGCGGTGTCCCACACCGGCGAGACGCAGGGTTGGCAATAAGCCTCGTCGTCCTTGACGACGAGCAGAAGCTCGACCGATCTGCGCGCAACGGCGCGGCGCGGATCGCTCTCCGGCACGCCCAGCACGTCATACATCATCACTGAGTTGGCCATGGCGGGATAGATCGCGCCGAGACCGTCCTCGCCGTTCAACCGTTCGGTCGTCCAGCGCGCACATTCATCGATCGCGCGTTGCCGCAGGCGCTTCGGCCAAGGCATGACTTTCAGCACCTTGTCGAGCGCGTTGAAGAAGAACGACCAGCCGGCCGACTGGTGCGGCGCGCGCGGCGAGATCACCGGCACGCCGTCGACGAACAACTCGGGCACATGGATGCTGCGCGGATTGCGCGCGATGGGCTGCTTCGCCGCCAACACGAGCAGCGGCACGATCACCGTGCGCGCCCAATAGCTCATCTTGGAGAGATGGATCGGAAACCAGCGCGGCAAGAGGATCAGCTCGACCGGCACGGTCGGCACATTCTGCCACGAAGTCTCGCCGTAAAGCGCGAGCAGGATGCGGGTGAAGACATTGGCCTTAATAGCGCCGCCGCGCTGACGGATCGCCTCGCGGGCGCGGATCATGTGCGGCGCGTCGGTGTCATCGCCGATCATCTTGAGTGCGAAATAGCCCTTCACGGTCGCCGAGATATCGAAAGCACCGGCGTGATAGAGCGGCCAGCCGCCATGCTCATTCGACTGGATGCGGCGCAGATAGTTGCCGATCTTGCGCTCGAGTTCGAGGTTCGGAGTCTCGGCGAGATAGTGCACGAGCAGGATATATTCCGACGGGATCGTGGCGTCGGCCTCGAGCTCGAACACCCAATGGCCGTCGGCGCGCTGCGATTTGAGCAGGGCCGCAGTTGCGTCGCCGAGCATTTTCTCGACGGCGATCGTTCCTTCGCGCTCGACAACCATCTGGTTCATGCGCCGATTATAGAGACAGCTTCGGCATCGCCAAAGCCGCCGCCTTTTGGCCGGAGCGGATGGCGCCTTCGATGGTTGCGGGAAGGCCGGTGGCGGTCCAGTCGCCGGCCAGCAGCAGGTTCTCCCAGCGCGTGCGCGCCTCGGGTCGCCTTGCGGCCTGCGCCGGCGTGGCGGCAAAGGTGGCGCGGCGCTCCTTCACCACCTGCCACGGCGGGAGGTCGGCGGGCAGCTGCAGCACTTTCGCCACATCGGCCCAGAAACGCCGCGCCAGGCTCTCGCGCTCGTCGTCGACGATGGCGTCTGCGCCGGAAACGGTGATCGAGATGCGGTCCTCGAAGGGGAAAATCCACTGCACCAGACCGCCGATCACGCCTAGCATCGGCGGCAGACCGGGTGGCGGCGCAATCTTGAAATGCGCGTTGACGATGGAGTGAAAATCGTTGGGCGCCACGATCTCGGGAATGAGCTCGGTGGCGACCCAGGGCGGCACGGCGAGGATGGCCATATCCGCCGGGCCAACCGTGATGGTCTCGGACGGAAGCTGAAGTCCCGCGATGCGATTGCCGTCGAAGACGAGGCCACGAACGCGCTGGCCGATGCGAACATCCGCGCCGTGCGCCTTGAGATAACGGAGTGCCGGATCGACGAAGGTTGCTGCCAGTGTCGGATGCGCCACGCGGATGCGATAGGCGCGGCCGCCCTTGGCGAACGTCTCGCGCACCAGCGCGCCGGCGAGTTGGGCCGA
This sequence comes from Rhizomicrobium sp., assembly GCA_035255625.1. Lineage (GTDB taxonomy): Bacteria > Pseudomonadota > Alphaproteobacteria > Micropepsales > Micropepsaceae > Rhizomicrobium. The sequence continues at coordinate 2,609 of DATEZM010000269.1, forward strand.
CGCCGTCTCCGGCTCAGTGTTGAGCGCACCGATGAAGAAAGGATGCAGCAACCGCTCCCATAAGGCGCCACTAGGCCGCAGCACATCGCCGATGGTCTGGCCGGGGCCGGCAAACAGCAGCTTGAACAGCGGCAGATAATCGAGCGGCCCGGTGCCGGGCACGCGGCGAACCGCATCGAACAGCCAGAACGGGATCGGGCCCTCGTCCGGCGCGACGGTCCATTGCGCGCCACTGTGGATGTCGACGAAGGAAGTTCGCGAGCGCTCCGGCCCGGTCAGCCCGCCGATCCCGCCGGTTGCGGTCAGATAGGACATCACCGCGCGATTGCCGGAGAGCACGAAGTGGTTGCCGTTGTCGATCACCTGGTCGAGCGTCGGATCGTAATAGGAGCGGCAGCGCCCGCCGGCCTGCGGCGCGCCTTCGATCACCACCACCTTGGCGCCGGCGCCTGCAAGCGCCACGGCGGCGGAAAGCCCGGCAAGGCCCGCGCCCACGACATACGCGGTGCTCATCCGAACAATCCGTGGCGCAGCACGATGGCGAGAAGCTTCGGCCTGGAGAGCGACACGCGGATGCGCGGCGGCGCCCAGCCGATCGTCTCCGTCTGGCGAAGTATCTCCTCATAGACCGCGCCCATCAGGCGCGGTGTCCCGATCCGGCCCTTGGGCCGTCCGCCAAGCACGCGGGCGGCGTCTGCGTAGAATTGATGTGCGTCGCGCGCCACGAGCTTGCAGACCTTGTCGATGCGCGGATCGGCGATGACGGCTTTCGGATCGCCGATGGGAATGCCGGCGAGTTCGATGTATTCGCGCGGCAGATAGAGCCGGCCGATGCCCGCATCCTCGTCAATGTCGCGCAGGATATTGGTGAGCTGCAGTGCGCGGCCCAGATGATGGGCGAGCGCATCGCCAGGTCCTTCGTCCATGCCGAATACCTTGATCGAGAGGCGCCCGACAGCGCTGGCGACGCGTTCGCAGTAGAGGTCGAGAGTCTTGAGTTCGGGTGCGATGATGTCCTCGGCGACGTCCATGTCCATGCCGTCGATGACGGTGAGGAAGTCCGCCTTGCGCAAGCCGAAGCGCGCGACGTGGGGGCTGAGAAACTGCGCCCGCTCCGGCGGGATGCCGGCATAGAGCGCGTCGAGATCGGCGCGCCATTCGGCAAGCTGGACGGCGCGTTCGGCGCGCGTGCCGATGCCGTCATCGGCGATGTCGTCGACCATGCGGCAGAAGCCGTAGATCGCAAACATCGCCTCGCGCTCCGCCTTGGGCATCAGCCGCATGGCGGAATAGAAGGAACTGTTCGACGCCTTCTGCTGCGCCTGGGCGATGACGGGCTCGGGTGCGGTCATGGAACGGGCCTGGCTTCGATGCCGTCCCTTTTAGGGCCAAGTCGCGCCGCCGCAAACCGGCCGACCGCGCGCAACAGAAGCCCCGGCATTTCGAAGCGGCGGTGGTGGACGCGCTCGCTCAGAGGATCGCGAACAAGAAGGCGGCTGTTCAGATCCTCCGCCAGCGTCTGGATGACGCTGACCTCCAGCGAGAGACGGCGGTCGCGGATCTGGCGTGCGAAGGGCCGGGACTGGTCCAGCAGCCTCGCCGTGCGGCGCCCCAGCTCGGCAAGCACTGCTCGCAAGCCCGGCGTCGCCTTGGGCTCCGAAAGTACCCCGATCGCCATGCTTTGTGTTTCCATCACATCGAGTGGCAGATAGACACGGTCGAGTTCGCGGTAGTCCTTGGCACAATCCTGCAGATGATTGATTACCTGCAGCGCGGCGCAGAGCGCGTCATTGGCCGGCCATGTCTCGCGACTCTCGCCATGCACGTCGAGCACGAAGCGGCCGACCGGCATCGCCGAATAGCGACAATAGTCCATCAGGTCGTCCCAGTCGGCGTAGCGCTTCTTGGTGACATCGCGGCGGAAGGCTTCGAGCAGCATCAGCGGGTGCTGCGGACTCATTTCATGCTTGTCGAGCACCAGGCGAAGGGCGTGCGCGTCATAGCTGACGTCGCGTTCACCCATAAGGGTGCGCTCCATCTCGTCCAGCAGCTTCAACTTCTCGTCCGGCGTGGCTTCGGCGTTGTCGGCGACGTCGTCCGCAGCGCGGGCGAAATTGTAGAACGCCATGATCGGGGCGCGATGCTTCTTGGCAAGTAGGACGGACGCGACGGGAAAATTCTCGTCCTTGTAGTCCTTGCCGGATGCGAGGTCCTTGACGCTCATGGCTGGCCCAGGGCTTGCGCCCTGCCCTTCCACATGCCGCCCTGGCCACGCCAATACTGCATCGCGGAATCGAAGGTGAAGAGGGTGTAGAGGCCGCCGATGAGAGGCAGCGCCAGGCCCCAGAGCGGCGAGATGCGATAGAACTTCGCGATCGGCTGGAAGGCGAGCGTCATAGCGGCCCATGCGAGGATGCCCGATGCCTGCGCGGACTGATGCGCGAACAACGCCAGAAGCGGCGGCGCGGCATAGACGATCGCCATGCCGAGGATCGTGCCGATAAGCCCGAGCGGCGAATAGCCGAGCTGGGCATAGGCCGAGCGCGCCACCATGCGGCGGATCTCCGGCATGCCGGCATAGGGGCGGATCGACGCGGCCCGCTCGGTGAGGCCGAGCCAGATCGGGCCTTGTTGCTTCAGGGCTCGGCCGAGCGCGCAATCATCGATGATCTCGCCCTTGATCGCATCGATGCCGCCGGCGCGCTTCAGCGCCTCGCGGCGCACCAGCATGCAGCCGCCAGCCGCAGCGGCGGTGCCGTTCTTCGGATCGTTCACCCAGCGGAATGGATAGAGCATGGCGAAGAAGAACACGAAGGCAGGGATCAGGTAAGCCTCGACCCAGCCCTTGCAGTGCAGCTTCACCATCAGTGAGGTCAGAACGAGTTTGCCGGCTTCGGCGCGTGCCACGAGATGGCGCAGATTCTCCTTGTCATGTTCGATATCGGCATCGGTGAACCAGATGTAATCCGGCGTACCAGCCTTAGCCGCACCTTGGCGCATCGCCCACACCTTGCCCGCCCAGCCAGTGGGACGCGGCGTGCCCGCGATCACCTCGAGCCTGCCGCCGAGCTTGCGCGCGACGTCGCTGGTGCCATCCTCGCTCTGATCGTCGACCAGCACGATGCGAAAATCGCCGGGATAGTCCTGCGCCAGCAGGCTAGCGATGGATCGCGCAATGACGTCCACCTCGTTGCGGGCCGGCACCACCGCGACGACGGAAGGCCACGCGGCCGGTGCCGGCGGCGTGTCGGCGTCGTCACGCTCCGCCATGACCCAGAACATGCCCCGGCCAGCTAACAGGTACAGCCAGATCGCAACCGGGATGAGTGCGAGAAGCGCGATCACTTGATGTAGCCCGCCTGCCGGAACCAGACGATCGCATCCTCGATGGCCTGGCGGTAAGGCCGCGCCGTGAAGCCAAGTTCGTCGCGTGCCTTCTTCGACGAAAAGAACATATGATATTTCGACATGGTCAGCGCATCGACCGTCAGCATCGGTTCCTTGCCGGTGAAGCGCGCGAGGGCTTCCGAGCACCAGGCGAGGGGATAGAGGGGGCCACGCGGCAACCGCACGCGCGGCGGCTTGCGACCGGCAAGCGGGCAGATCACCGCCAGCATCTCCTTGAGCCGCACATCTTCGCCGCCCAGGATGTAGTTTTCGCCGATGCGGCCCTTGTCCAACGCCAGAAGATGGCCGGCCGCAACATCGTCGACATGCACGAGGTTGAGGCCGGTATCGACAAAGGCCGGCATGCCGCCATTGGCCGCCTGCACGATGATGCGCCCGGTCGGCGTCGGCTTGACGTCGCGCGGCCCGATCGGCGTCGACGGACTGACGATCACCGCGGGCAACCCCTCGCGCGCCATGCGTTCGACCAATCGCTCGGCGACGAGCTTGGATTTCTTGTAGGCGCCGATGACGGTCTGTTCGCTGTGCCGCGAGGTTTCGCCGACCGCGATGCCTGCCACCGGTTTCAAGGCCGCGACGGAGGACGTGTAGACCAAGCGCTCGACCCCGGTGGTCAGCGCCGCTTCCATCACCGCGCGGGTGCCTTCGAGATTGTTGCGCACGATCTCGTCCGGATCGGGCGCCCAGAGGCGATAGTCGGCAGCAACGTGAAAGACGAAGCGCACGCCATCCATGGCCTCGATCATGGAACCACGGTCAAGGATGTCGCCTTCGGCGATCTCGAAAGTCTCGCCTTCGATATTGGTTCGCGACGAGGTGCTGCGCACAAGCACGCGCACGTCGTCGCCGCGGCGCGACAGGGCTCGGGCCACCGCCGAGCCGACGAATCCGGACGCGCCGGTGACGAGGACCTTGTCGCCCATCAGGGTGTGCCGCCGAGCGCGCGCCGCCCCTCGAACGCCTGCCAGAGCAACAGCACCGGCACGCCGACGACGATGTCACGGGCGCGCTTGATGAGCGACACCGCAAGGCCGTATTCCGGCCCGAGCCCGAACAGCGGCATC
>DATEZM010000270.1:0-3144 GCA_035255625.1 Rhizomicrobium sp.
GGAAGCGATCGTCGGGCAAATCCTCGCCGTGCAGGGCTCGACCACGAGCGCCGTCGATTCGATCCGGCGCATCACCCAGCGCATGCACGAAATTCAGCATTACACGTCGGGCGTCGCCGCCTCGATCGAGCAGCAGAACGCCGCCACCTCGAACATCTCCTCGAATGTAGCAAGCGCCGCGCGCGCGGCGGAAAGCATGGCGCACGTGCTCGGCGAAGTCGCAGGCGCCGCGGCCAAGACCCACACTTCGGCCGAAGTCGTGCTCGGCACCTCGCGCACGGTGGAAACCGCCATGGCCGATCTGAGCCGGCACATCGAAGCGTTCCTCAACGGCGTGGCGGCGTAGCCGTCATTCCGGGGCGCTGCGAAGCAGCGAGCCCGGAATCCATAACCACAATCACAACTTCGAAAGCACTGTGGTTATGGATTGGACGAACCCGCTGCGCGGGAGTAGCGGCACGGCCGCTACAGGAGAGTTACTGATCGGGAGTCTCCTGTCTGAGAGGATGTGGATCGTCACGCCCATCCCTCTCAAGACAGGAGTTCCAGATGGCTACGATGAGCCCTCTTCGCCGGCGCATGATCGAGGACATGACGATCCGCAATCTGTCGCGCTCGACCCAGCAATCCTATATTTACGCGGTCGCGAAGTTCAGCCGCCATTTCAATTGTCCACCGGATCAGCTCGGCATGGAGGATATCCGTGCCTATCAGCTGCATCTGGTCGACCGGAAGTACTCGTGGTCACACATCAATCAGGTGGCGTGCGCACTGCGGTTCTTCTACGGCATCACACTTTGCCAAAAGGAGGCGTTCGAGCGCATCGTCGCCGGCAAGGAGCCGGAGAAGCTTCCGCCGATCCTCAATCATGAGGAGATCGTGCGCTTCCTCGAGGCGGTGGCGGGATTGCGCAATCGTGTTGCGCTAACGACCGCCTATGCGGCGGGATTGCGCATCGGGGAGGTCGTGCGCCTGAAGATCGGCTCGATCGACAGCGAACGGATGTTGCTGCACATCGAAGGAGGCAAGGGTGGCAGGGATCGTTACGCGATGCTGTCGCCGCGGCTCCTGAAGATCCTCCGCGCCTATTGGAAGCGGGCGCGGCCGAGTTCGTGGCTGTTTCCGGGCCAGGAGCCCGGCGATCATGTGAGCCTCGGCGCTCTTCAGTCGGCTTGTCGCGCCGCAAGGCAGCGTGCCCGGATCGGCAAGCGTGTGACGGCCCACTCGCTTCGGCATAGCTTTGCCACCCACCTTCTGGAGAGCGGCACTGACATCCGGATCATCCAGGTCCTGCTCGGTCATAGCCACCTGGAGACGACGGCCCGCTATGCCCAGGTCGCGACCGGACTGATCGCCGGGACGCCGAGCCCGTTCGATCAGCTCTCGCTCGAGGTAATTCCTCCCGAGTAGCGGAACATGCGTCCCGCGATGGAGGTGGCGGACATCTTCCGCCGCCACGGCGATGCGTTCCGTGCCGCCCAGCGCGGTCGGCTCTTGCCCGACCAGCGCCGCGTCATGGCCGCCATCGAGGCATGCCGCACCGCAACGCTCGGCGGCCATGTCGAGCAGTGCGATGACTGTGGCATGGTCCGCATTGCCTACAACAGCTGTCGCGACAGGCACTGCCCAAAGTGCCAGGGCTTGGCGCGCGCCCAGTGGCTTGCCGATCGTCAAGCCGACCTGCTGCCGGTCCCCTATTTCCACGTCGTCTTCACCGTGCCAGCACCCATCGCCGCCATCGCCCTCCAGAACAAGGCGATCGTTTACGACATCCTGCTCAAGGCCGCGGCCGAGACGATCCGCGTCATCAGCGCCGATCCACAGCACCTCGGCGCCGAGTCCGGCATGATCGCCATTCTCCACACCTGGGGCCAGACCCTGACGCATCATCCGCATGCCCACTGTGTCGTGCCGGGCGGCGGCCTCGCGCCCGACGGACGCTGGGTCGGCTGCCGGCCTAACTTCTTCCTCCCAGTCCGCGTTCTGTCGCGACTGCATCGGCGTCTGTTTCTGGAACGCCTGCAGGTGGCGTTCGACAAAAGAGAGCTCGAGTTCTTCGGCAATCTCGCCCGCTTCATTGAACCGGCGGCCTTCGTCCGGCATCTTGACGCGCTGCGCAATATCGAATGGGTCGTATATGCCAAACGCCCCTTCGGCGGGCCGCAGCAGGTGTTGGAGTATCTGGGGCGCTACACGCATCGCGTCGCGATCGCCAACAGTCGGCTCCTCGCCTGTGAGAACGGTCGCGTCCGTTTTCGTTGGAAGGATTATCGCGCGGAAAACAAGTCCAAGGTGATGACGCTCGACGCTGATGAGTTCATCCGTCGTTTCCTGCTCCACGTACTGCCGAAAGGGTTCCGCCGCATCCGTCACTTCGGCTTCCTGGCGAACGCCTGCCGCACCGCCAAGCTTCCAGCCATCCGCGCTGCTCTCCAAGCACCGGAGCCGGCGCCGACTGTCGAACACGCCGATTATCGCGAGCGCTACGCAATCCTCACCGGTCATCGCATCGATCTGTGCCCCATCTGCGGAGGCTGCATGGTCGAGATCGGCCTTTGGCCGCGCTCGCCATCGCCGCGACGCACAGCACGGCGCTGTGACACCTCATGACCACTTCCCTCGAACCCGGCCCTCTGGGCATCATTGCACGTATCGCCATGCCGACGCTCCTCGTCGGAACGCTGAGGCACGCCCGCAAAACCTCGCGGGCGTGCTCCCATCGCTCATCTGCTGTCATTAAGCACGTGATCGTCCTCGACCATTCGATGGCACGATCTGTTCATCATCACCGTTTTGCTTATGCCTCAGACGCAACGCGCGCCGAATAGATCGTCGGGCCGCCGCGTTCGCCTCTAACACCCATAGGCCCAGGCCAACAACACGCGGCTTCGTTCAATCCGGCTTCAAATAGGTCCGGCGCCGAAGTTGTGGTGACGCTCGTGATGCCGAACCTATTTGAAGCCTCTAGCATTCCGATTGATCGCGACCACCCGTTCCGGGGATCGCGACCAGCTTGTGGAAGGAGGTGACGGGCGTCGTTGGGTGATCGGCGAATCGGTATGGCTTCGCTCCTTTTTCCGAGAGGAGCGGGGCATGCGGGGACAGAGATTACCCATGCGTAAGATCCGCGACGTGCTGAGGCTG
>DATEZM010000271.1:0-2852 GCA_035255625.1 Rhizomicrobium sp.
GTTGCAAGCCAGCCTGATGGTCCTTCTGCCGGAGCTGCTGGTTGCAGTTGGCGCCATGGTCCTTTTGATCGGCGGCGTCACCGGCGGCGACCGCACGACCGGCATCGTTTCCTGGCTCGCGGTCGCGCTGCTGGCGGTTGCCGGCTATCTGGTCTTCGCACGCGGCGCGCCCGCAGCAGCGTTTGGTGGCGCCTTCGTGGTCGACGGCTTCGCGCGCTTCGCCAAGATCCTCATCCTTGCCGGCTCCGCGTTCTGCATCCTGATGGCACGCGAATTCTTCGATCTGGAAGGGCGCCAGCGTTTCGAACTGCCGGTGCTCATGCTGCTCGCCACGTTGGGCATGATGCTGATGGTCTCCGCATCGAGCTTCATCGCGCTTTACATGGGCCTCGAGCTTCAAAGCCTGGCGCTCTACGTCCTCGCCGCGTTCAATCGCGACTCGGTGCGCTCGACGGAAGCCGGCCTCAAATATTTCGTTCTCGGCGCTCTGTCCTCGGGCATGCTGCTCTACGGCATCTCGCTGATCTACGGCTTCACGGGCTCGACCGAGTTTTCCGTCATCGCCAAGGCGACGGTTGGCGGCGGCGCCAATCTCGGGTTGATCTTCGGTCTCGTCTTCCTGGTCGCGGGCCTCGCCTTCAAGGTTGGCGCCGTGCCCTTCCACATGTGGACGCCCGACGTTTACGAAGGCTCGCCCACGCCCGTCACCGCCTTCTTCGTCACCGCCGCCAAGGTCGCGGCCTTCGCGCTCTTCATTCGCGCCATCGTCGCCCCGTTCCCCGGCATGATGCATCAATGGCAGCAGATCGTTGTCGTGGTCTCGGTGCTGTCGGTGGTCCTCGGCGCGGTCGCCGCGATCGGCCAGACCAACATCAAGCGTCTGCTGGCCTATTCGTCTATCGGCCATGTCGGCTACGCGTTGCTCGGCCTCGCCGCCGGCACGCAGCTCGGCATCCAGGGCATGCTGGTCTATCTCGCCTATTATCTGCTCACCAATCTGGGCATGTTCGCCTGCGTCAGCGCCATGCGCCGCGACGGCGAACCGGTCGAGGACATCCGCCAGCTCGCCGGCCTGTCGCGCACGCAGCCCTGGTTCGCTTTCGCCATGGCCGCGCTGACTCTGAGCCTTGCCGGCCTGCCGCCGCTCGCCGGAATCTTCGCCAAGCTCTATGTCTTCGGCGCCGCCATCCAGGCGCATCTCTACGTGCCGGCCATCATCAACATCGTCGCCAGCGTCGCGGGCGCGTTCTATTACTTGCGTATCCTGCAGATCATGTATTTCGACGAGCCGGTGCGTGGCTTCGACCGCGGCATCGGCTCCGGCACGCAGGCCATCATGTGGGGCACGAGCTTCGTCACCATGTTCTTCGTTGTCGTGCCGGCTCCCTTGATCGTCCTGGCCGGCAGCGCGGCGCACGCGCTCTTCCCGTGAGCGCCAACCCGGCTTGGCCTCGCGGCTATGCTCTGAAAACGTTCGACGTCATCGACTCCACAAACGAGGAAGCCAAGCGTCTTGCCTTGGCGAGCGAACCCGGTCCGATCTGGATCTCGGCGGCGCGTCAGACCGCCGGCAGGGGCCGGCGCGGCCGTGCGTGGGAATCGCCGACCGGCAATCTCGCCGCCACGCTGATGCTGCGCCCGTCGCGACCCGCCGGCGACTGCGCCCAACTCTCTTTCGCCGCCGCGGTCGCGGCCTGCGACACGCTACGGGATTTCGCGCCCAACGCTGAAATTCGCGTCAAATGGCCGAACGATGTGCTGGCCGCGCGCGCCAAGATCGCCGGCATCCTGCTCGAATCCTCAGGGCCGGCAGGCGAGGTTCCCGCCTGGCTTGCTATCGGCATTGGCATCAATCTCGCCACGCACCCGGAAGGGACCGAATATCCCGCGACCTCGCTCAAGGCACTGGGTGTAGCCGTCCCACCGCCCGAGGACGCCCTGCTTCACCTCGCCGCCCATTTCGCGCGGTGGTATGAGGTGTGGCGCGGCGAGGGCTTCCCCGGCGTCCGCGACGCCTGGCTGGCCCGCGCGGCCGGACTTGGCGCGCGCATCCGGGCGCGGCTGGCAACGGGGGAGACCGGCGGCGTGTTCGAAGGCATCGACGAGACCGGCGCCCTCATCCTGCGCGAGACCGCGGACAGCGTCCGCCATATCGCAGCGGGCGAAGTGTTTTTCGCGTAAGGTCGGATCCCATGCTCCTCGCGATCGACGCCGGAAACACCAACATCGTCTTCGCCGTCCATGACGGCAGGGAAGCGCGCGCCGAGTGGCGTTCGGTCACTGAAACCACCAGGACCGCCGACGAATATGCCGTGCTGCTCGGCCAGTTGCTGCAGTTGAACGGGCTTTCCTTCGCCGACATCGACAGCGCGATCATCGCGACCGTGGTGCCGGCGGCGTTGTTCGACTTGCGCCGTCTGTGCCGCAAATACCTGAAATGCGAACCGCTGGTGGTCGGCGATCCCGACCTCGACCTCGGCATCAAGGTGCATGCGGAGGGCGCCGGCGCCGACCGCCTCGTCAACACCGTCGCGGCGCATGAGCGCTACAAGGGCGCGCTGATCGTCGTCGATTTCGGCACCGCCACCACCTTCGACATCGTGTCGGAGAACGGCGACTACGAAGGCGGCGTGATCGCGCCGGGCGCCAATGTCTCGGCGGAAGCGCTACACCGGGCTGCCGCCATGCTGCCACGCGTCGCGGTCGCCCGCACCCAGAACGTCATCGGCCACGCCACCGTGTCGGCGATGCAGTCCGGCCTTTATTGGGGCTATGTCGGCCTGATTGAAGGCCTCATCGCGCGCATCCGGGCAGAGTACGGCAAGCCGATGACGGTGATCGGAACCGGCGGC
>DATEZM010000272.1:0-2399 GCA_035255625.1 Rhizomicrobium sp.
CCGGGTTCAAGATGGCGGGTGAGAGCAAGGTGCTGCGCAACCCGAACGATCCGCACGACAAGCTCGTCTTCGACCCGTCGATCCGCCATCATACCGACCAATTCCTGCTCAAATTCATGAAGCCGAGACACTGAACAAGGACCTGGATGCGCCCCCGAACCGGACTTTTCACGCTCGTTTCGGGCGCATTTCTTTTCCTCGCATCGGCTGGCGCTGAGCCGCTGGCCGTTCCCGCGGTGCCGGCCGCGCCGCAGGCCACGACGGCCACGGGGCCGCAGCACTTCCACGGCACGGTCGCTGAATTCGACGGTCCGTTTCTGACACTCAAGCTGGCGGGCAAGAAGACCGTCACGCTCGGCATGACGGCCGACACACGTGTGATTCATAACCGCGTCCTGCGGCTCGCCGATTTGCAGGCCGGCGCCTATATCGGCGTCGCCGCGCTCAAGGGCGCCGACGGCAAATTCCGTGCGCAGGGCATTCGCGTCTATCCCGCCAACATGCGCGGCATGGGCGAGGGCGCTTATCCGATCGATCCGGCGAGCCCGATGCGCTTCATCTTCAACGGCACGGTGGTGAGCGCGGTGCCCGGCGGCATCGGCGGAATGCTGACGATCAGCTTCCATGGTGCGGTCGCGACCGCCATGACGCCCACCACGCGCGGTGCCGCCGCCGCCGAGTGCACCGGACGCGCTGTGCCTGGCGGTTGCAGCGGCACCGCCGAGATCCAGTTCGCCCGTGGCGTGCCGATCATCGCGATCGAACAGGGCGACGTCTCGCTCCTGTTGCCGGGTGCGACGGTCAGCGCGAGCGCCGCGCCCGACGCCACCGGCACGCTGGTCGCGACAGCGATCACGGTGGAACGCGACGCACCTGCGCCAAAGACGGTTCCGGTCCAGCCCTGAACGCGCTCGTGCCGGTTGGGCCTCAGATTCGCACCGCGATCTTGCCGAAGTGCCCGCCCGCCTGCATCAGGCGCAGCGCCTCGGGCAGCGCGCCGAAGTCGAAGGTCTTGTCCACGATGGGCGTTATCTTTGTCTTGGCGAGGAACGCCGCCATGCCGTCGAACTGCTCGCGGCTGCCGACCGAGATGCCGTGGATGTGCAGGTTCTTGCCGAAGATAACGGGAATGATGACCGGGCTCGAGAACCCGCCCAGCACGCCGATCACCACGACATGTCCGCCGACGCGTGCGGCGTCGAAGGATTGCGCCAGCGTATTCTCGCCGCCGACCTCGACGACCAGGTCGACGCCGCGTCCGCCGGTCGCCTCGCGCGCCGCGCGGCCCCAGTCGGAGTTCGCCTTGTAGTTGATCAGGTGATCGGCGCCGAGCGCCTTGGCGCGCGCCAGTTTCTCATTGCTCGACGAGGTCGCGACGACGCGCGCGCCGCGCGCATGGGCAAATTGCAGTGCGAAGATCGACACCCCGCCCGTGCCCTGCACCAGGACGGTGTCGCCCTTGCCGGCCGGAGCCTCGATCGTCACCGCGCGCCACGCGGTCAGCCCGGCACAGGGCACGGTTGCGGCTTCCTCGAACGACAGATGGTCCGGAAATTTCGCGACGCCGTCGGCATCGAGCAGCATTTTCTGCTGCAGCACGCCGGGCAGCGGTCCGCCGAGCGGACGATTGCGGCTCTCCGCCGTGACCGGACCTTCGAGCCAGGACTGGAAGAACAGCGGACACACCCGATCGCCCACCGCGACGCGGCTGACGCCCGGTCCCACCGCCGACACGACACCGGCGCCATCGGAGAATGGGATGAGCGGCAATGGAAACCCGCCGCCAAAGCCCAGCACAGTGAGAAGATCGCGATAGTTGAGCGACGCCGCTTTCATCTCCACGACGATCTGGCCGGGCCCTGGCGCCGGATCGGGCGCGTCGGCCAGGCGCAGATTGTCGATCCCATAGGCGCCTTCGATCTGCCAGACTTTCATGCCGCAAGTCCTTCTGCCTTCAGCGCACGATGCACGGCGGGCCGCGCCGTGACGCGCGCGCGAAAATCGGCGACCGATCGCGGCACGGCGATCTTCTGGAAGATCGCCCAGCTCGTCATGACGAAGAGATAGGCGTCGGCGACCGTGAAATTCGCACCCATCAGATAATCTCTGCCTGTCAGCATCTTTCCGACGAACTCGAAGCGCTTGGCGAGCTTGGCGCGCGCATCCGCCTTGACCGTGTCCGGCTCGTCCGCGGCGAACAGCGGCGAGAACGTCTTGTGCATTTCCGAATTGATGTAGCCCAGCCACTCGATGACGTGGTAGCGCGCGATGTCGCCTACTTTCGGCAACAGGCCGGAGTCCGGCTTCAGATCGGCGAGGTACTGCACGATCGCGGGCCCTTCGCCGAGCAGCGAGCCGTCGTCGAGCGTCAGCGCCGGCACATAGCCCTTGGGATTGAT
>DATEZM010000273.1:0-3858 GCA_035255625.1 Rhizomicrobium sp.
AGTCATCGCTGTGGCGCTTCCATATTGCGAGTCAGCAACTAGGCCAGCACAGGCTCGGCCGCGCTCACCTTTTCGTGCCATGAATGCGCATGCTTCAGCGCCTTGTTCATGCCGATCCGAAGACCTTTCCGGCAAACGCGCGCGCGGCGCTGAACGATCCGCTGCTACGCCCCGCGCTCGGCCGCATGAAGACGCATTTTGGCGCCGGCCGCGCCTTTGCGGTCGCGCGTTATGGCGATTTCGAGGCTCTGCGCGAGGCCGGCAAGGCGATCCGCGACTACGCCGTAACGCATCTGGACGAACTGCTCGTGACCTTCGAGCAGAGCGTCAACGCACGCGGTGGCACGGTGCATTGGGCCCGCGACGCCGGCGAGGCGCGACGCGCCATCCTCGCCATCCTGCAGAGCGCCGGCGCCAAAACCGTCACCAAAGGCAAGTCCATGGTGACGGAGGAAATCCTCCTCAATCCCTTCCTCGAAGCCAACGGCATCGTGCCGGTGGAGACCGATCTCGGCGAATACATCATCCAGCTGCGCAACGAACCTCCGAGCCACATCATCGCGCCGGCGTTCCACCTTTCGAAGGAGCAAGTCGCCGAGACCTTCCGCGCCTCCCACACCGAACTCGATCCGGCGCGTCCGCTGGTCGAGCGCAACGCGCTGGTGCAGGAGGCGCGCGCGGTACTGCGCCGCCGCTTTGAGGCCGCCGATGCCGGCATCACCGGTGCGAATTTTCTGAGCGCCACGGAAGGCGCCGCGATCATCGTCACCAATGAAGGCAATGGCGATCTCACACGGCTGCTGCCCAAAACGCATATCGTGGTCACCGGGATCGAGAAGGTCGTCGCCGACATGAACGACGTCACGGTGCTGCTGCGCCTCCTGCCGCGTTCGGCGACCGGCCAGCCGATCTCGACCTATGTCAGCATCATGGCGGGGCGGCGCCAGGCGGACGAGACCGACGGGCCGGAGAATTTCCACGTCGTGCTGGTCGACAATGGCCGCTCGAAACTGATCGGCACCGAGGCGCAGGACGTGCTGCGCTGCATCCGCTGCAGCGCCTGCATCAATCACTGCCCGATCTATGGCGCGATCGGCGGCCACGCCTATGGCGCGACCTATATGGGGCCGATCGGCGCGGCGCTGAACCCCGGCGTGATGGGCATCGCAGAGGCGGCGCATCATGCCAATGCCTCGACCTTCTGCGGCCGCTGCGCCGAGGTTTGTCCGGTGATGATCCCGTTGCCCAAGATCATGCGCCACTGGCGCGCGGTGGAACATGCCAGCGGCCTGGCGCCGAAAGCGATTACGCGCGGGCTTTCTCTGTGGGCCTTCGCGGCGAAGCGGCCGGCGCTCTACCGCTTCGGTGCACGGTGGGCGGCGCGAACGCTGCGCTGGATGTCGAAGGGCGGCGCGGTGCGGGCGGTACCGGTGAAGAACGGCTGGTTCGCGGTGCGCGACTTTCCGGGGCCGCAAGGAAAGACGTTCCAGGAACAATGGCGGGCACGCAAATGAACGCCCGGGACGAAATTCTAGCCTCCATCCGCGAACGGCAACTGAATCAAACACCGAAGCCCGCCACCTATCGCGCCCCGCCGACGCAAGGCGATCTGCCCGACATCTTCGCCAAGAAGCTTTCGGCGCAGCACGCCGAGGTGCGGATGCTGGGCAGCATGTCCGAAGTGCCGGCCGCGGTGGCCGATATCCTGCGCGGCCGCAACATGGCGGCGCAGATTCATATCGCGCCGGACTCCGAGCTGGGTTCCCTCGACCTGCCGAATGTCGAGAAAAAATGCGAACCACCCGGCCAGTTCGATGCCGCTTTGACGGTGGCACCCTTCGCGATCGCCGAGACGGGGACGCTTGCCTATCCGAGCGGCGCCGGCAGGCCGGCGTCGTGGCATTTCCGTCCGTTGCTGGAGATCGCCATTTTGCGCGCGGCTTCGGTCGTTGCCGAACTGGAAGACGTGCTGGCGGCATTGCCGAACGGCCTGCCCTCCACCCTCAATCTCGTCAGCGGCCCCTCGCGCACCGGCGACATCGAGCAGACGATGGAGCTCGGTGCCCACGGACCCAAGGGTCTGGTGGTGCTAGTGGTGAAGGACTGACGCGCGCGCGCGCCGATCAAGACGGATTCCGAGTCTGATCGGAAATCGCGTCTCGAATTTTCGATTCAACTTCGCATGCATGTATCTTTCTCGCGGACGGAGAAATTCCGTCGCGCCGGTTCGGTTGCACCTGTGGGGATTTAGCGGAAATGGTGTTTCGACCGACTCGGTTCAAGGGGCAGTCGAACATTTATTTCGCGGCTTCAAAAACGGACTTTATCCAACAGCGGGAGTCGCGCGGAGCCGCTGGGAGCGCGGAGATTTCGATTTTGCTGCGTGGATAAGTTTTCGTGCTGCGATGCGGCGAACGATATTTTATTTCGCGAAAATAAATTTTGCGTGGCTATGATCATCGGCCCCTCGCACACCGGCGACATCGAGCAGAAAATGGAGTTCGGCGCGCACCGACCCAAGGATATGGTTGTGCTGGTGGTGAAGAAATGAGCAAGAAATTCTGGATGGGCGATCCCTGGTTCTACTACCGCAAGCCAAGACCATTTCCGATGAGCGTTGACGGAATAAGATTCTGGCCGGCGCGTTGGCAGGGATGGTTGCTGGCCGGCATCAGCCTTGGTCTTGTTTTTTCGTTCAGGTGGGTGAATGCGCACTTTGGAGCGTCCGGCGTTGAAGTTGTCGTGCTCCTGCTCGGTGGGCTGTCCGTCGCAGCTTTCCTCAACGCCGAGGAGGCGCCGCCGCTTCGGCACCGCAGAGGCGATCTACGCGATTCCTAGCTCCCGCTTCGCGAACTCACTCGCGCTCTTGTAGTCCGCCTTGCCGTTGGGCGCTCGCAGCGGCACGCCAGCGACGAGCACGCGCTTGGGCGTTTTGTAGCCGGCGAGAAATTCGCGGACATGGGCGCGCACTGCCGCTTCGTCGAATTCCGCGCCGTTCGCGAGCACGACGACGCCGGTGACGGCGCTCCCCCATTGTTCGTCGGGCACGCCGAGCACCAGCGCATCCTCGACCGCGGGATGCTTCTTGAGCACTTCCTCGACTTCCTCGGGAAACACTTTCTCGCCCGCCGTGTTGATGCAGTTGCTGCCGCGGCCGAGCAGCGTGATGCGCCCATCGGCCTCGACGATGGCGTAGTCGCCGGGGATCGAGAACCGCCTGCCCTCGATCGTCTTGAACAGCCGGTTGGTCTTCTCTTCGTCCTTGTAATAGCCGACCGGCAGAACGCCGCCGACCGCAAGCCGCCCGGTCTGGCCGCTGCCGGGCAGGATCGGCTGGTCCTCGTCGTCGATCACCATCGCGTTGGGACCCATCATGAACCCGGCGGTGCGCGTTTCCGCGCCACGCTGCGCCACCGAGATGCCCATGCCGAGCGCCTCGGTCGAGGAGAAACTGTCGGTCAGCGCCGCCTCGGGCGGCAGATGCGCCAACAGACCCTGCTTCACTTCGGACGTCCACATCGCGCCGGACGACCCGATGGCGATGAGCGAGGAGACATCGTAACGGCCCGGGCTCTCGTCCAGCGCGCGCAGCAGCGGACGGCCGAACGGATCGCCGACGATCGCCATGCTGGTGACGCGGTTCTTCTCGACCGCCGACCAGATCGCATGCGGGTCGAGCGAGGCGTTGTCGACGGTGACGACGCAGCCGCCAGTCAGGACCGAACTCATCGTGCCGAAGAAACCGGTGCCGTGCATCTGCGGACAGGCCGGCAGGTAGCGGACGTTTGCTTCGCCCAACCCGCGGACGAAGCGCACCACATCCTCCACCGTCTCCGGCAGTTTTCCGGTGAGGATGAA
>DATEZM010000274.1:0-4626 GCA_035255625.1 Rhizomicrobium sp.
GATCGCGACTGCGGTGAAGGAGTTTCCGAACTTCAAGGTCGCGGCGACGACGCTGCGCAACGCCAGGACCGCGACCTTCAATGACTGGTCGGCGATCCTCTATGCGGGCGGCGATTTCTATCAGTCGATGATGCGCGAGAATCTCGAGATCTACGACCGTGTCGGCGGTGGCGATGGTTTCGCGTCGGGTCTTGCCTACGGCTTCCTCGAGGGCAAGGGCCCCCAGGCGGCCGTCGAATATGGTGCGGCGCATGGCGCGCTCGCCATGACAACGCCCGGCGACACCTCGATGGTCAGCGTCAAGGAGGTCGAGGCGGTGATGAAGGGCAAGGGCGCCAGAGTGATCCGATGAGCGTCGCGCTGACGCTTCATCCCGACCGTTTCTTCCCGTCCGATCCGGCGACGCGAGCGATCGCGCGCACGCTGTTTGCACGGGTCGAGAAATTGCCGATCCTGTCGCCGCACGGCCATACCGATCCGAAATGGTTCGCGGTCAATGCGCCGTTCGAGGACGCCACGAGTCTCCTCCTGTGGCCGGATCACTATCTTCTGCGCCTGCTCTTTTCCCAGGGTATCACGCTTGAGGCGCTCGGCTTGCGCGATCCCAAATGCGACAGGCGCGCGGCGTGGAGGTTGTTCGCGTCGAACTATCATCTGTTTCGCGGCACCCCCTCGCGGCTGTGGCTGGATCATGTCTTCGCGACCGTGTTCGGCTTCCAGCAGAGGCTGAGTGCCGCGACCGCTGACGCGTATTATGACCAGATCAAGGCTGCACTCGCGACGCCGGATTTCCGGCCGCGCGCGCTGTTCCGGCGCTTCAATATCGAGAAGATCGCGACCACCGAAGGCGCGTTGGACGCGCTTGCCGACCACGACGCGCTCGCTCGCGACTGGCCGGGCCGCGTCATCACGAATTACCGGCCGGACGATGTGGTCGACCCAGACAAGCCGTCATTCTCCGACAATCTCGAGCGGTTCGGCGCCCTGACGGGCGAAGACACAGCGAGCTGGGATGGCTATCTAAAGGCCCACCGGACGCGTCGCGCCTATTTCCGCGCCCGCGGCGCAACGGCCACCGACCACGGCCATCCGACAGCACGCACTGCCGATCTGTCGGCCACAGACGCGCAGGGTTTGCTCGACCGCCTCCTGAGCGGCAGACGCGAGCGGGACGACGCAGAGCTGTTTCGCGCCGCGATGCTGACCGAAATGGCGAAAATGTCATGTGACGACGGCATGACGATGCAGATCCACCCCGGCGCGTTTCGCGATCACAATACAACGCTGTTCGCGAAGTTCGGGCCGAACATCGGCGCCGATATCCCCATGCGCACCGACTATGTCCATGATCTGAAGCCGCTGCTCGACCGTGTCGGAAACCATGCCGGCCTTACCATCATCCTGTTC
Organism: Rhizomicrobium sp.; assembly: GCA_035255625.1. Lineage (GTDB taxonomy): Bacteria > Pseudomonadota > Alphaproteobacteria > Micropepsales > Micropepsaceae > Rhizomicrobium. Next base: position 1,408 of record DATEZM010000274.1, read on the forward strand.
ACGTTGGATGAGACAAACTATGCACGCGAGCTGGCGCCACTCGCCGGCCACTATCCGGCGCTGAAGCTCGGCCCAGCCTGGTGGTTCCACGACTCGCCCGAGGGCATGCTGCGCTTCCGCCGCCAGGTTACGGAGACAGCGGGCTTCTACAATACTGTCGGCTTCAACGACGACACCCGCGCCTTCCTCTCTATCCCTGCCCGGCACGACCTAGCCCGGCGGATCGACGCCGCCTATCTGGCGGAGCTGGTCACCTCGTACCGGCTGGAGGAAGACGAAGCCCACGACGTAATCGTCGATCTCGCCTACAATCTTCCGAAAGCGGCCTATAAGCTCTAGCTTTCCTTTCGGCGAGTGCCATGTCCAAAATCCGATCCGCCCGCGTCATCGTCACCTGTCCGGGCCGCAACTTTGTCACGCTGAAGATCGAGACCGAGGGCGGCGTTACCGGTCTGGGCGATGCAACGCTCAACGGCCGTGAGCTCAGCGTCGCGAGCTATCTCGCCGATCATGTCATCCCCTGCCTGATTGGGCGCGAGGCGCATCAGATCGAGGACATCTGGCAATATCTCTATCGCGGCGCCTATTGGCGGCGCGGGGCGGTGACGATGGCGGCGATCGGCGCCGTCGACACGGCGCTGTGGGATATCAAGGCCAAGGTCGCGGGCCTGCCGTTATACCAGTTGCTCGGCGGTGCTTCTCGCGAAGGCGTCATGGTCTATGGCCACGCCAACGGCAAGACTATCGAGGAAGCAGTCGCCGAAGCACGGAAGTACCAGACCGAAGGCTATAAGGCGGTCCGGCTGCAGGCGGGTATTCCGGGTCTCGCTTCGACTTATGGCGTGTCGAACGACAAGAAGTATTACGAGCCGGCGGACGGAGATCTGCCGACCGAGAATGTCTGGTCCACGGTCAAATATATGCGCATCGTGCCGGAGCTGTTCGCCGCGGCGCGCGAGGCGCTAGGTCCCGACATCCATCTTCTGCACGACGTGCACCACCGGCTGACGCCGATCGAAGCGGGGCGGCTGGGACGCGATCTCGAACCCTATCGCCTGTTCTGGCTGGAGGATGCAGTCGCGGCAGAGAACCAGGCCGGCTTCCGCGTGATCCGCCAACACACCACCACGCCGCTCGCGGTCGGCGAGGTGTTCAATACGATCTGGGACGCCAAGCAGCTGATTGAGGAGCAGCTGATCGACTACATCCGCATGACGGTGGTGCATTCCGGCGGGATCACGCATCTGCGCCGGGTCGCCAGCCTCGCCGATCTCTATCACGTGCGCACCGGCTGCCACGGCGCTACCGATCTATCGCCAGTGTGCATGGCGGCGGCGCTGCATTTCGATATCTCGGTGCCGAACTTCGGTATCCAGGAATACATGCTACACACCCATGAGACCGACTTGGTGTTCCCGCACGCCTACAGCTTCAAGGACGGGATGTTGCATCCAGGGGACGCGCCCGGACTTGGCGTCGCGATTGACGAAGAAGTGGCTTCGAAATACCCCTACAAGCGCGCCTTCCTGCCGGTGAACCGGCTCGAGGACGGAACCATGACGAACTGGTGAGCACGCTCGCCAATCCGCCCGTCTTTCGTGTCGCCTCTCGCGTCGGCAATCACATCACGCTGACCAGCGACGGCCCAGCCGTCGCGCATGTCTTCGTGTTGGAAAAGAACATCTTCCGTGCCCTGCTTTTGCCGGGTGGCGTGCTGAAGCAGACGAAGAGCTGGGCGATCGCGCCGGGCGCTGATGATGTGCCGGATGACGGGCGCGACCGATTCGATCTTTCGGGCTTCGTGTTGCCAGGTTTCACGATGGCGGAAAGCGATAGTGTGCTCGTCCTCGCCACCACGCTGCTGCGGCTGACGATCCGGCTCCGCGGCTTTCGCTGCAAGTGGGAGACATGGGACGACTACGCGCAAGATTGGCGCGTTGTGCTGCGCGACCGGCCGACCCAGGCCTACAATTTCGGCTGGTGGGACGAGAAGGTGCATCACTATCTCGCCCGCGATCCGGCCGAAAAGTATTTCGGCCTCGGCGAACGGTCCGGCGAGATGGACCGCGCCGGCCGGCGCTTCCGCATGAGTAACGTCGACGCGATGGGCTACAACGCGCGCACGTCGGACCCGCTCTACAAGCACATCCCGTTCTATATCACCTGGAAGAGCAAAGGCGCGGCGGCGGGGCTGTTCTACGACACGCTGTCGGACTGCACCTTCGACATGGGTTGCGAACGCAGTAACTATCACGGCCTGTTTCGGAGCTTCGTCGCCGATCACGGCGATCTCGACTACTACGTGATCGGCGGGACGGTGGCCGGGATCGTACACCGCTTCACCTGGCTGACGGGACGGCCCGCGATGCTGCCCAAATGGGCGCTGGGCTATTCCGGCTCGACGATGAGTTACACCGACCAGCCGGACGCGCAAGCGCGCATGGCCGACTTCCTCGCCAAGTGCGAGGAGCACGACATCCTGTGCGACTCCTTCCATCTGTCGTCGGGCTACACCTCCATCGACGACAAGCGGTACGTGTTCCATTGGAACAAGGACAAGTTTCCCGATCCCGCTGCCTTCGTGCGCTCCTACGCCGAGAAGGGTGTACGGCTGATCCCCAACATCAAGCCGGCGCTCCTGCACGACCACCCGCTGTTCACCGAAGCGCGCGACAAGGGCCTACTGATCACCGCCACCGACGGTGAGCCCGAGTGGATTCAGTTCTGGGGCGCGGTCGGCGCCTATCTCGACTTTACGAAGCCGAAAACGCGCACCTGGTGGCAGGAGAAGGTGACGACGGCTCTCCTCGATGTCGGCATGGCCGGCACCTGGAACGACAACAACGAGTTCGAGATCGTCAGCCCGCACGCGCAATCCACGCGCGGCCGCGCTATCGAAAGCAAGCCGGTGCAAACACTGCAGATGATCCGTTCCTCGCGCGCGGCACAGATCGCGAAGACGCCGGACAAGCGCCCCTATCTCGTGAGCCGCGCCGGCATGGCCGGGATGCAGCGCTATGTACAGACCTGGTCGGGCGACAACTACACCAGTTGGGAAACGCTCAAGTGGAACATCCGCATGGGGCTGGGGCTGGCGCTTAGCGGCGTGTCGAATTCCGGTCATGACGTCGGAGGTTTCGACGGACCGAGGCCCGATGCGGAGCTGTTCGTACGCTGGGTTGGCTTCGGGATATTCCTGCCGCGCTTCTCGATCCATTC
>DATEZM010000275.1:0-2154 GCA_035255625.1 Rhizomicrobium sp.
ACGCCGATGTCGCTTTCGATCATCGGCTGCGTGGTGAACGGGCCCGGCGAGGCGCGCGAGACCGATCTCGGTTTCACCGGCGGTGGCGCCGGCAAGGGTCACGGCCAGATCTATCTCAACGGCAAACCGGAATACCGCCTCGACAACAAAGACCTCGTCGAACACATCGTCGAACTCTGCGAAAAGAAAGCCGCCGAGATCGAAGCGGCGCGCGGCAAAGTTCTCGAACCCGCGCAGTAATTTGCCGACGACTTATCTTCTGACGAAGCAGATTGATGTCGCACTCCTTATCGAGGAGGGCGATGACGGGGTATTTCTTTACACGATCCGCCCCGGCATGATCGGCGACACGTGGCACGCCACCGTTGATGAGGCAAAAGCGCAGGCGGCGTACGAGTTGGGCCGCATCTGCGGACCATGGCACCTAGTGGACGCCGATTTCGGAAATCGTCTGAAAACAGGCAAAACAAACCCGTGATCCCCGCCGCCAAACTCGACCGACTGCTCGACCGCTTTCATGCGGTGGAGGCGGAACTTGCGTCGGGCACGGGCGGCGCGGGGTTCGTCAAGCTCTCGAAAGAACATGCCGAGCTCGCGCCCGTCATCGCGGTGGCGCGTGATTATCGCTCGGTGCAGGACCAGCTCGCCGGCGCCGAAGCGCTGATCGCCGATCCTGCGACCGACTCCGAGATGCGCAATCTCGCGGAAGAGGAGCGCGCCGAACTGAAACAGCGCTTCGAGACGCTCGAACACAGTCTGCAAATACAGCTTCTACCGAAAGACGCAGCCGACGCGTCGTCCGCCATCGTCGAGATCCGCGCCGGCACCGGCGGCGACGAGGCTGCGCTGTTCGCCGCCGATCTGCTGGAGATGTACTCGCGCTATGCATCCCTGCAGGGCTGGCGCACCGAACTCCTGTCGCGCACCGACAGCGATCTCGGCGGCATCAAGGAAGCGGTGCTCGACGTCACGGGGCAGGGCGTTTACGCCAAGCTCAAATTCGAGAGCGGTGTGCATCGGGTGCAGCGCGTGCCGGTCACGGAGGCGCAAGGACGTATCCACACCTCTGCCGCCACCATCGCGGTGCTGCCCGAAGCCGAAGACGTCGACATCCAGATCGACGACAAGGATCTGCGCATCGACGTCTATCGCGCGCAAGGGGCCGGCGGCCAGCACGTCAACAAGACCGAGAGCGCGGTGCGCATCACCCACCTCCCGACCGGCATCGCCATCGCGCAGCAGACCGAGAAGTCGCAGCACAAGAACAAGGCGGCGGCGATGAAATTGCTCAAGGCCAAGCTTTACGACATGGAGCGCGAGCGCCTCGACAAGGCGCGTGCGAGTGAGCGCAAATCCATGGTCGGCTCCGGCGACCGCAGCGAGCGAATCCGCACCTACAATTTCCCGCAAGGGCGCGTCACCGACCACCGCATCAACCTGACGCTCTACAAGCTCGACCGCATCGTCTCCGGTGACGACCTCGGCGACATCATCGACGCGCTGGTGGCGCAGGACCAGGCAGACCGTCTTTCCGCGATGGAAGACGAGGGGTGACGCTCGAAGAGGCCGTTGCCCGGCTGCGCGACGCCGGCGTCGACAATCCGCGGCTGGATGCGCGGTTGCTGTGGGAGTTCGGGCAAAGCAGTGGGGACTTCGAGTCCTTGATCGCTCGCCGCGCCGCGCGCGAGCCGCTCGCCTACATCACCGGCCGCAAGGAATTCTGGAGCCTCGACTTCGCTGTCGGTCCCGGCGTCCTCGTCCCGCGTCCGGACACCGAGACCCTGATCGAGCAACTGATCCGCGAACGCCCGGACCGATTGGTGCCGCTGTCGATCCTCGATCTCGGCACCGGTTCTGGCTGTCTTCTGATCGCGGCGCTCAGGGAATATCCAAACGCGCGCGGCGTCGGCGTCGACCGTTCGCCGGAAGCCCTGGCCTGGGCGCGCCACAACCTGATCGCGCTCGGCGTCGAAGACCGTGCCACGCTGATCGAGACAGACTGGCCGGAGGAGGCGAGCCCTGGGTTCGACGTCGTCCTGGCGAATCCGCCGTACATCCCCACGGCTGAGATCGAGACATTGGAACCCGAGGTTTGCCGCTATGAGCCTCGGGCGGCCCTGGACGGCGGTCCTGACGGGCTCGACGCCTACCGGG
>DATEZM010000276.1:0-2374 GCA_035255625.1 Rhizomicrobium sp.
GACCGAACTCATCGTGCCGAAGAAACCGGTGCCGTGCATCTGCGGACAGGCCGGCAGGTAGCGGACGTTTGCTTCGCCCAACCCGCGGACGAAGCGCACCACATCCTCCACCGTCTCCGGCAGTTTTCCGGTGAGGATGAAGATGCGCGCCAGCAGCGTATTGGCGAGGTCGCCTTGTGCGTACATCACGCCCTTGGGCATGCCCGTGGTGCCGCCGGTGTAGACCATGACGAGGTCCTGCGGCGACCGCTCGATATCGAGCGGCGCACCGCTGCCGGTCGTCGCGAGCTTCTCGTAGGGCGTGGCGAAGGAGGCGATCTCGCCGGGGCCGACCTCGACGAAGACTTTCACCTTGTCGAGCTGGTTGTGGATTTGCATCACGGCGTCGCGGAATTCGCGCGCGTAGACGACGACCGTCGCATCGGAATTGTCGACGATGTAGCGCACCTCGTCGGGCTTGTAGCGGTAATTGACATTCACATGGGTCAGCCGGCCGAGAAAGCAAGCACCCGTCAGCTCGCCATATTCGGTGCCGTTGCTCAGATAGAACGCGACCTTGTCGCCCGGCGCCGCGCCACGGGCATGGAGATTGCGCGCGATGTTGTTCATGCGCTTGGTCGCCTCGCCCCAGGCGATGCTGCGTTCGCCATGGACAAAAGCGGGCGCATCCTTCGGCACGATCCGCGACACCGCATCGACGATGTCGCCGAAATTCAGCCGCGTCGATGTCGGCGGCATTGCAACGGTGAGTTCGGGCATATTCGATCCTTGACGCGACGCGATCAGTTCGGCCGTTCGACGGCCTTGATCCGGCTCACCGAGATGTTGTCCGCCCAGTGCGAGTGCTCGCGGCGGCGGAAAATGCCGGGGCGGTCCGTCAGGTGGCGCGTTGAGAGCCACAGCCGCTTGAGATGGCGCTTGAACCCGTTTTCCGGATCGTCGCGGTATTCCTGTCGGCCATGCAGCACGTGGTAGTTGTTGATGAACTGCATCTCGCCCGGCGCCAGGTCCATATAGACGTTGAAACGCGGATCGCGCGCCATCTCGGTCACGGTCTTGAGCGCCTCATGCGCGGCGGGCGACAGGCGCGGCGCCTCCGGATGCTTCTGCGATGCCAGCACATATTGCGGGATGAAGCGGGTGAACAGCCGTCCGCCATGCTCGGTGAAGATCGGCATCAGGTAATAGGGCTTCTGGCCCTTCGCCTGCTCCTGCCGCGCATCGAAGGGCAGCGGTTCGTGCAGCGCGGCGATGAGTTCGGGCCGCGCCGCCACCAGCTCGTTGTAGATCGCCACGACATTGGCGACGCAGGAGAGCCCGCCCTCGCGCGCCTTGCGCAGGCACATCAGGCCGATGATGTCGGCGCCGTCGGTGTGGTAGTCGAGCGCGACCTGGCCGATCTCGTTGCCACGCAGCGTGGGATCGGTGAGCGCCTTGCCCTGGTCGGTGACGTCGCCCATCACATGGCCGAAATGATTCTGCGGCCAGGGATCACCGAGATGAATGCCGATGCCCCAATAGAGCATGGTCAAATCGTCGTCGGAGTATTTCGACGTGTCGAGCGTGCGGATGCGCACGAAGCCGCGCGGCCCGTCGATCAGATCGCGCTCGATGCCCTCGAGCTTGCGCGCCAGGCCATCAAGCGGGAACTGCTTGAGGCCAATGTTGAGCAGATTGTCGGAATGGGCTTTCGCGACGCTGAGCGCGTGGTCAAGCTCGCGCGCATCCGACGGCGTCAGCTCAACGGTCCATGCGCTCTCATCGGCAACGTCGTCGTGATGCCAGGCGACATGGGTTTCGAGGGGGCGGGGGGTGGGGTTTGTGTCCATTGCGTCCTCCTGTCAGGGCCCAACGCGTGTCAGTTCGCCGTCGACGTGGGTGCTGAACTTGATATTCGCCTTATCGTCAGGAAATCCCGAATTGCTCACCAGCCGTGAAAAAGAAACCAGAAGCGTCTTGTCATCCCTCGGTGTGACGATAAGGGCCCAGCTCTCGGTCCAACCTGGACCGTCACCAGGCAAGTAGCGCGTCCCGAAGATCACAGCGTTCGTCTTCACTTGCGCAATATGAAAGACGCCCGGCGAGCCATCGTCCGACTTGTCGGCATCGCCAAAAGTCAGGGTAATGACGGGACCATGGATATCGATATGAAGCTTGACGTCATGAATGGATTCCGCGTCGGCGACTTTATCGAACGCAAAAGACGATTTTTGGAAATGCAGCGATCCTTCCCAAGCGCCGTCGAGATTCGGAGTATCGATCGCGTGTGCCGCCGGCGTCATTGCCGCGAAAGCAGCAGTGGCGAGCGCGACGAGCAGTTTGCGCATCGGCACCATGTTCACGGCGCGGCTTGCGGGCCGCGCACCAGCTTGCC
>DATEZM010000277.1:0-4409 GCA_035255625.1 Rhizomicrobium sp.
TTTTATCCTTCGTTCTTCACAGTCCGCTTGCGCGGGAATTCATCCTTTTCCGTCCGCCGAAAGGTTGGAGCGGGTGAAGGGAATCGAACCCTCGTCATCAGCTTGGAAGGCTGTTGCTCTACCATTGAGCTACACCCGCCTCTTCGACTTCCTTCTGTCCTCGACGCCCGCAGCAACGGCAGCGGTGCCTGATGGTGGTGGAAGGGGTTGGATTCGAACCAACGTAGGCGTAGCCAACGGATTTACAGTCCGTCCCCTTTAGCCACTCGGGCACCCTTCCTGATTTCTCAACCTTCCCAGTCTCTTAACGGCCAGTTCCGGGTGGAACGGGAGCGCGTCCGTTTGCTGGAACGAACGTGTTAACGCACCTTTCGGAGGGATAGCCGCGAGCCGGGGGTTATTAGCCTTTGGGAGCAAGCTGTCAACAGTTTATTGACGCGAAACAGGGCCAAAAATGCCCCCGCGAACAACAGCTTGTGCAAAAGCTAGTCCCGCACGTTACGCCGGCGCAAGCGAATTGATTGCTTGACTCGGATGAAAGCCGGATTCGGCAGGAAAGCACCAACGCTGGGACACTAACCCTTGACGATTTCATGGATATAGCGGCTGTGGCTCTTCATTTGTTCCGGTTGTTTCTCGGCGGCCTTTTGCCGGCGTGTGCAACTAGAGGCGGAGGCGCTCGGGGGCCAACCATAGCCTGACGAGCCGCCTCTTGCCGGCGGAACCCTTCTTCTATGTTGAGCACCACAATCGCCGCGAATACGCCAAGGCCGGCGAAGACGACAATCGGAAGCACGCCAATACGGCGGCGCGCTTTTTTTCCACCGCCAACGAGCCGCTGAATGATGGTCTGATACACGCGTCGTTTCATGGACCGACCTCCATGAGCGGAATGGGGCGAGTGGCGACCATCGGCCGCCGCTCGCCGCCTTTCAGTTCACAGCGCCTGCGAGAGGCCGAAGAAGTAACCGCGTCGGGCGCCGAACTGCGGAGCCCCGACGCCGATCCCGGTTCCGTCCCGGATCTCGTACTTCTCATCGCCGACATTGATCACGTCGAAGCGGGCCGTGACGCCCTTGTCGCCCCAGGGATGAAAGGTCCGGCTTACCCCGAGATTGGCCGTCAAATAGCCGGGGACGTGATCGCCGTTGGGCGTGGCGCCGTCTTTGCGCAGACCGGAGCCGTAAAGCAGGTCCATGCTGAAGCGGAATTCGCGCCACATATACGCAGCACCCGCCGAGATGGTCACGATCTGCTGGTGATCGAGCGGGATGTAGTTGTTGGCGATATAGGCCAGATCGGCCGGATCGAACTGGAACTGGCTCGAAACGATGTCCTTGCCGTCCGCCCGCTCATAGGCCGCGTTCACATAGGCCGATAGATTGTCGCTCTGATAGGCGCTGGTGAACTCGATCCCGTATTGCCGGCCGGTCTTGTAGTTGAACGGCGTCAGGATAATCGGTGCGCCGAACTGGCCCTCGTCGATGAGATTGTGCGATGCCTTGAAAAATCCATCCAAGCCGGCGGTGAGGCCCGGCGAAAGGACCTGATTGACGCCGACGTCGTAGTAGTCCGCACGCTCTGCCTTGGGCGTGTCGTCGAGATGACTGGCCGCCGCAGTCGTGCCGTCGAATAGTGCAACATCGGTCGTTGCCACCAACTCGATCGGCGGCGGCGAGAAGTAGCGCGAATAGCCGGCATGGATCGTGGTCGTGTCTGTCGGTGTCCACACGACATTGAAGCGCGGGCTGAGCTGGCTCTCGGCGTCGAAGGCCTGGAACTGGTCCCAGCGCACGCCGAAATTGACCGTCACGGTCTTGAGCAGCTTCCACTCGTCCTGGAGATAGAGGCTGTAGCTCCAGGCGTGCTTGGTGCCATTGTCGACGATCGTCTCCGGCACGTCGCTCGTCTGATTGCCGGCGCCGTCCACCGGCAGGACCGCGGACGATGTCTGACTCACCAGATCGTCGGCCTGGTAGATCACGCCGGCCCGGATCGTGTTCGAGTCGCCGAGGTGATAAGCGCCTTCGGCCTGCAGACCGTAAGCTTCGTCGCGCTTATACGCGGTCTGCGCGATGCCGTTATAGAGCAGATCGCCCAGCGCATCGGGCGTGAAGTACAGGCTCGAATAGCGGCCGAACCCCGAGATGCTGAAGTCGAACGATCCCACGGTCTTGAGATAGTTCAGGATCGCGTAATGCGTTAGCTCGCGCTGGTTCTCGTTGAGATTGTTACTGAGAAACATGTCCTGCCCATTGGCAACCAAAACATTGTCGCCGCTGGAAGGACTGACCGGACCGAGACCGGTGATGCCGTCGAGGCCAGAGGGCTGAAGGCCGCGCTGGTTCGGAATCTGGAACATGTCGTTGGACGTGCCCAGGATCGCCGTCACGCTGCTGGTGTCGTCGATGATGTCCTGCAGAAACGCGAAGCCGTGCCACTGCTTGGTTCGATCGTGCAGCGGATTGATGCTGCCGTCCGGCGATTCGATGCCGAGCGTGCTTGTGGTGTAGTCGCCGGAGACGAAGTAGTTGAAGTTCCCGGTCGACCCGCCATAGTCGATGCTTGGCGTGATCGTGCTGTGGCTGCCGCCGTAGATACCGACCTGGCCGCCCTCGTCGAACAGGCCAGTCTTGGTCTGCACGTCGATGATGCCGGCCGTCCGGTCGCCATATTCCGCCGGCAGCGCGCCGGTGATCAGCCGCACCGATTCGATGAACCGCGGATTGAGAGTCTGTCCGAAGACCGAAATGCCCTCCGGAATGATGATGCCGTCGATGCGATATTGCAGGCCGTTGTGCTCGCCGCGGACGTGCAACTGGCCGAAGGAATCCTGCGCCACGCCGGGCGCCTGCAGGATCACCTGGTTCAGGCCCAGATTCTCGCCGCCCGGCTGGGCGTCGATGTTCTTTGCCGTGATCGTGTAGGTCGAAGCGCCAATGTCCGGCTGGATGCCGTTACGCACGTCCTGGAGTTTTTGGGCGGTGACGACGACGGTTTCGACGATCGTATCGGCGACGGCCGGTGTTGCGAAACCTACAAGCAATGTGGCCATGGCCGTGCCGGCCATGAAAGTTGAGCGATACATTTTGAATGCCCTCGGCAGTTCGCAATGCTCCCGCGCACGGGAATGCATGGCGAATGTTGTGAGATGCGATGACGCGCCGGCTTCAACCGCCGGCGTTCACGCGCGAGCCTGATAGATGTGGCTTAGCCAAGGGGCGGTGCGCGGCCACGCCATGCGTGGCTGGCGGTGACGATGAGCTTCGCTCCAAGCGGAACGAGCTGGATGACGGAGACGCTGAAATGCGGCAGCAGGATCGCGGCCGCGGCCGGGGTGACGAAATTGCCGGCGCTGGCGAAAGCTTGGCAAAGCGGACAATTCGACTCGTCGTTCTTGGAAGGTGTGTCCTTGCCCGGCGCCGCCTTGCCATCGAACAGGTCGACAACGGGCACCCCGCCGACGGACTGTACGTGGATGTGGGTCTGGGTGACGTAACCTGAAAGGGCGAAGGCAACCAGGGTCAGCAGGATCAGCGTGCGCGAGAACACGCCGCGCGTCGCGGCGCGCACACGGCTTCCCGGTTGACGGATTCGCAGCATGGCTGGAGTGGAGCCTACTCCATCGCTGCAGGAAAGCCAATTTGTCGTGATCGGTTAAGCATTTGCGACAACGGCTACGGCAGCAAACTCAGAACAGTGCCGCGACCACGTTTTCGCCGCCATAATTCTCGACGAACACCAGCACCTTATAGCCTTGCGCCATCTGCAGATTGCCCGCGGCGTCGTGCATGAAGAGACCGTCATTGCTCATCGTCGCAGTGCGGCGGTCATAGGCGAAGCGCGGCGCCAAGCCTTTGTACTCGACGCGGATCAGATTGAAGAGTTCCGCAGCATTTTCTGGTGCGATGCGGATGCAGCCGGCGCTGGCGCGGCTGCCGAGCTGCGCGATCTCGATGCCGACGGCGCCGTGGATGGCGAGCCCGGTCTGCAGGCCGTCATGCTCCCAATTGAAGAACATGGCGTGCGGCATCGGCTCGTGCCACTGACCGGAATAATGCGTCTTGAACATCCGGCCGGGATCGAGCTCGTAGTAGCCGCGCGGCGTGACGCTCGGCTGACGCGTGCCATCGGCGGCGATCTCGTTCTGCTCGCGGCCGGTCGAAGCCGGCCAGTCGTGCAGCAAGGCGAGATTGCCCGACGCGTCCTTACTGAAGACGTACATGTGTTGCGCCCAAGGACCGCTCGACGCTTTGGATACGTAGAGGAAGAGCGAGAAGTTCTGGAATATCTCGCGGGTCAGGCTGTCTCTTAGGCGCATCGTGACGCGCACGATGTCGGCCGGGTTCGACGCAGCACTGCTCGGCGGCGGCGGCGCGAGCGCGAGTTCGGGACGCGGCGGCGGTGTG
>DATEZM010000278.1:0-2082 GCA_035255625.1 Rhizomicrobium sp.
GTACAGGTCTCGGCTACCTCACGCTTGGTTTGGTCCTCGAGGAGACCGGCCGCACGCTGACGGCTTCACCCTTGGTGTCGACGGCACTGACGGCAACGACTGCGCTTGTGCTCGCGGGCTCCGACGCACAGAAGAAGAAGTATCTGACCGCGATCGCGGAAGGAAAACTGATCGCAACGCTTGCCGTCGACGAAGGCCCGCATCACGCGCCTGAGAAGATCGCGCTGAAGGCCGAGAAATCCGGCTCCGGCGTCAAGCTGAACGGCAAGAAGACCTTCGTGCTCGATGGTGGCGCTGCCGATCTCATCATCGTGGCGGCGCGTTCGGGCGGCAAGCCCGGCGACAAGGGCGGCATTACACTGGCGCTGGTCGATGGCAAAGCGTCGGGTCTGACGCGCGAGAAGCTGAAGACGGTCGATAGCCGCGGCTACGCCAATCTGACCTTCAAGGATGTGGAAGGCGAAGTTCTCGGGTCATTTGACCAGGGCGCCGGCGTTCTCGAATCGACGCTCGACCGTGCCCGTGCCGGACTTGCGGCCGAGATGCTAGGCCAGGCCGTCCAGTCCTTCGAGGTGACGCTCGACTACCTCAAGACCCGCGAACAGTTCGGCCAGAAAATCGGCAGCTTCCAGGCGCTGCAGCACCGGGCCGCGAAGATGTTCACCGACCTCGAATTGGCGCGCTCCTGCGTCGAGGCTGCACTGTCGGCGATCGACCGCGACGCCAACGATGTGGCGCAGCTCGTCTCGCTCGCCAAGGCCAAGGTCGGCGACGCGGTGCATCTGGTCTCCAACGAGATGGTGCAGATGCATGGCGGCATCGGCATGACCGATGTGCATGACGCCGGCCTCTACCTGAAGCGTGCTCGCGCGCAGGAAGCGACATTCGGTGGCTCGTCCTATCATCGTGACCGCTACGCGACGTTGCTCGGTTACTGACGATCGGTCTTCGTTCGGTCGAGCCATTCGAACAATCGTCCGGCGAGGCGCGCGCATTGCGCGCCTCTGCCGTTTCTCTTGTCTTGCCGAGACAGGGCCCCGCCCGCCGTGTGCAGTACGCGGAACGAATGTATCCTGTGCTCGCCATTCACCACGTAACTCCATGATTCGAAATGCTTATCGAAGGTCTCCGGCCGCCTATGGGGCCTGAGGTGAAAGGACTCGTCTAGCAGCACGGCCGCTGCCTATAGTTCGCCGATGGGGATTGCTCGCGTTGGACGTCATAGCGATGGTGGAGCACCGCAAGACGCCTTGAGCTTGTTGGAGGCGTATATGAGCTTGCTGGAAGACGTGCAGGCGTTCGTTCGGGACGCAAACCGCGTCACAGAAATCAAAGAGCTTCAAACCCTTCTGGAGGGCGCCGTTCGAGACTTGGGCTTCGACTATTTTGCCCTCGTTCACCATGTGAACATCTATCAGGCCAAGGGCGACATCGTTTACATGTTCGATTACCCGCAGGCTTGGGCGGAGATGATCGACAGCCGTGGCTATTTCTCCGACGATCCGGTGCTGATGGCCTGCCAAAAATCCGCAGCTCCCTTCACCTGGACTGATGTACCCAACCTCCTGACGCTGTCCGACCGGCAGATCGAGATCCTCAATTCGGCGAAGACTGCCGGACTGGGCGAGGGGTTCACAGTGCCGGTCCATATTCCCGGCGAGTTCACCGGCTCCTGCACCTTCAGCACGCGGGCGGGGCGCGAAATTCCCTTCATGGCGCTGCCTGCGGCCTACTATGTCGGCAGTTTCGCCTTCGAGGCGGCGAGGCGCGTGGTGCGGCGCGAGGCAACCACAAAAAAATCGGGCGATGTGGCCCAGAAGCATCCCCGGTTGACCCGGCGCCAGCTCGATTGCGTGCTGCTGGCCGGACGCGGCAAGAGCGACAGAGATGTGGCTCAGATCCTCGGGATCACGCACCATTCCGTCCATCAGCACATGGAAGACGCCAAGCGGAAATACGAAGTCGCCACCCGCATGCAGCTCATCGTGCGCGCCCTGTTCGACAGTCAATTGGCGTTCGCCGATCTCGTGAATTGACGCATCCCCTAGTTAGGGGAATGTCGCGCGCGCCGATCGATGCAAG
>DATEZM010000279.1:0-24603 GCA_035255625.1 Rhizomicrobium sp.
ACCTCCTCCCGCCAAGGCTGACAACCGGCCTCCCCGCGCGCCTTTTTGACAGCATGTCGCGCCGACAATTCGGATAGAAATTGCTCGCCATATTCGCGGGCGGCCTGCTGGTGGAGTGGGTTCTCCATCTTCAAACGCGCGTTCGCGCGAACGATAGCGATCGCCACTTCCATTCCTTTGACATCGGCAACGGCCGAGTGTTTCAACAGCTCGTCCACCAGCAACAGCTTCACTTCCACCTTGAGCTGCTCCATCGCCGGCCCGCGTGGTCTCTGCGGCTGTCGCGGCATGCGGCGCAAGGGCTCAGCTTGAGAGTTCTCAGGCAATTCGCCAGCGGGCTGTTCGCCGCCTAAGGGCGATTTGGGTTCGGCGCCGTCTAGGCCAAGCCGTCGCGCATGGTTGGTGCGCGATTTGCGACTGCGCGCCCGAAAGTCCAGATCTGCGGCATGCCGTTCATCGAGCCTTTCGCACGCAGCCCGTAGAGCGCCGCGCATTTCTTTAAGTGTGTCGGTCGCGTTCATCACGAGTAAAGCTCAAAGCGCTGCAGCAGTTTTCCGAAAATGTCGTCCACCGCCTGCCGCCAGACATTGCCGAGATTTTCCGGCGCGTTTAGGTTGGCGAGCGGTGCGACGTCAATCTTTAGGAAGTTGACCAGCGACTGAAATTCAAAACCGCTGCCAAGCCTGTGCGATGCCAAGATGCGCTCCAGGACGGAACAATAGACCCGTTCACGATCCTGGCAATCTTGCTCACCAAGTGTGCGCACCGGCAGCTGCGCAAGCCGCTTCACCCGTGCCGTCTGCCGCTGGTGCGCGATCGTCAGAAATCCACGAACCTCGGTCTCCAGCCAGGGTTGGCGCTCGCGGAGATTGACCGGTTTTTCGGAAAACTGGTCGAGGAGCTTAGCGATCTTGCGTTTTCGGATCCGCGAGACCGCGTCGGCGGCGCCTTCCAGCGCATGGGCCGCGCGCAACCATTCCAGGACGGAAAGGTCGGATTTGTTGTCCAAGATTTCGTCGAGCAGACGTATTTCGGTGACATAGACGAGGCGCCGGGCTTCGTCTTCGCGTGAAATTTCTTTGAGAGGCTTGGCCGGTCGGCCCTTGCCGTTGTTCTTGGGCACATTGGCTTTTCGGCCGCGCAGAAGCTGCGCGTTGGCGGCCACCTTGGCCAGGTTCTTTTCATCCAGCGCCTCGAGCAGAGTGCAACGCTGCGCGCGCTGGCGTCGAAGTTCACTGTAACGCTGCGCGCGCTGGCGAAGTTCACTGTAACGCTGCGCGCGCTGGCGTTGAAGTTCGCTGTTAAGAACCTGTTCCGAGGGCTTCACGGCGCGATCCTGGCCCCCGGATGCGCACTCAGTATACGAAACTAGTTTCGCAGCGCCACCTCATCCGCGCCTTGAGCATTCGCCGAGAAAGAATTTGGCGAACAGCCGGTTAAAATGACGGTGTTTCAGGGAAGAGTTTTGTTGTGTCAGATTTTGTCCGGAAGGGGGGCGCGGACACGGTCAAAAACTGCCCGAAAGTGTCGAATAATCCTTTATAATCAATGAACTATACGATGATTGCGGCCCTTGGCAAGGGCTCGGCGAGGTTTTTTGCCGAGGGTTGTGTGAAGGTTAGTCGCGCGCAAAAAGTGACCTGGGAATGAGGGGCAGCCAAGCTTGGACAGGACCACGCGCTAACCGCCGCTCGCGCCTTGGCCGTCCGCGCGCGCATAGCCAGCCACGATCTTGGCCGCCACATCCTTGACCCGTCCGATTGCGATCGCCGCGCGCAGGTCCCGCGTTATGTCCTGATAGAAAGCGAGATTGTGCCAGGTAAGCAGCATCGCGGCGATGATTTCGCCTGCCTTAACCGTGTGGTGCAGGTAGGCACGACTGAACTGGCGGCAGGCCGGACAGCGGCACTCGGGGTCGAGCGGACCGGGATCTTCAGCATGGCGGGCATTGCGAAGGTTTAGCGGTCCTAAGCGGGTGAAGGCCTGCCCGTTGCGGCCCGATCGCGTCGGCAGCACGCAATCAAACAGGTCGACACCACGCAGAACTGCGCCAATGATGTCGTCCGGCTTGCCAACGCCCATCAGGTAGCGCGGCCGGTCCCTCGGCATGTGCGGCGTGGTCGCGTCCAGGGTCTCAAACATCGCTGATTGCGGTTCGCCAACCGCAAGCCCTCCGATTGCATAGCCATCAAAGCCAATCTCGGTAAGTTCATGCGTCGAGCGGATGCGCAGATCGGCAAAGGTGCCGCCCTGCACGATGCCGAAACAGGCCCGTCCTTGCTGCTCGCCGAACGCGGCCTTCGAACGCCGCGCCCAGCGCATAGAGAGCGCCAACGACTTCTCGATGTCTGCATGGGACGCCGGCAGCGCGGGGCACTCGTCCAGAACCATTTGAATGTCGGAGCCCAGCAAGCGCTGGATTTCCATGGCACGCTCCGGCGAGAGGAATTCCGCATGGCCATCGATGTGCGAGGCGAAGCGCACGCCCTCCTCGCTGATCTTGCGAAGCTTCGACAGCGACATCACCTGGAAGCCGCCTGAATCGGTCAGGATCGGCCGGTGCCAGTTCATGAACTTGTGCAGGCCCCCCAGGCGCGCGATGCGCTCTGCGCCGGGGCGCAGCATCAAATGATAGGTATTGCCGAGGACAATGTCCGCGCCGGTCTCGCGCACGCTCTGAGGCAACATGGCTTTCACGCTGCCCGCGGTTCCAACCGGCATGAAAGCAGGCGTTTGGATTTCTCCACGCGAGGTGTGAATAGTGCCAAGGCGAGCCTCGCCGCTGGTGGCATGCAGCGTGAATCCAAATTCTCTCATGGCAGGGTGGGGCGAAAGAGCAGACATGCATCCCCATACGAATAGAAACGATAGGCTTCGCGGACCGCTTCCCTATAAGCAGCGCGCATACGCTCAAGGCCGCAGAACGCGCATACCAGCATGAACAGGGAGGAGCGCGGCAGATGGAAATTTGTCAAAAGCACGTCAACGGCACGGAAGTGATAGCCCGGCGTGATGAAGATGTCGGTCTCGCCTTCGAAAGCACCGAGCGCGCCCGTCTCATCCGCGGCGCTTTCGAGGGTGCGAAGCGAAGTCGTTCCCACCGCGACGATGCGCCCGTGCGCGGCATGGACGGCATTCAGCCTCTCTGCCGTCTCGGCCGATAGCCGCGCCCATTCGCCGTGCATCTTATGCCCGGAGGTGTCGGAAACGCTCACTGGCAGGAAGGTTCCTGCCCCCACATGAAGCGTCACGGTCTCGCGCCCGACGCCCCCCGCTTCTAACTTGCCGAACAGGTGGGGTGTGAAATGAAGGCCAGCGGTCGGCGCCGCCACCGAGCCGGGCACTGCCGCAAAGATCGTTTGATAGTCGGCGGTGTCGCGCGCATCCGCCTTCCGCTTGCCCGCGATGTAGGGCGGAAGCGGCACTTCGCCAATCAGGGCGAGCGCGGCATCGAGCGCTGCGCCGGCCAAACTGAATCCCAACTCGACTTCACCGCCAGCACCGCGGCTGTACACGGTCGCCGACAGGACGTCGCCAAAAAAAACGACATCGCCCTGCTCGAGCTTTCGTGCCGGGCGCGCAAATGCGAGGAATCGATCGGACGTCATCCGCTTGTGCAGCATGATCTCAATGCGCGGCGAACTATGCGGACCCTGCCCGCGCGCCGCGCGCCGGCCACGCAGCCGGGCGGCAATGACGCGCGTGTCGTTGACAACAAGCCGGTCACCGGCGCGTAGATAGCGGGGAAGATCGGAAATTCGCGCATGCTCGACGACCCCGTCGGGGCCAACGACCAGCATGCGCCCGGAACCGCGGGGCTCGGCGGGCCGGAGCGCGATCCGCTCCGGCGGCAATTCGAAGTCGAAAAGGGCGGTATCCATATTCGGAGAACCAAAGTACGAAGGCACAATACCGCGCGTCCGGGCTTTTAATGGACGCAATGCGCGACTATTTCGTGCAGCGACCGTCTGATGGCAACCTTCGCTCGCTGGCGCGCAGATTTACTCAGGTGCATCTCGTCGTCCTTGGTGAGCCCGGATGGGATCGAACCATCGACCCTCTGATTAAAAGTCAGATGCTCTGCCGCTGAGCTACGGGCTCTCTCAAGGCGCGGGACCATATGTGGGGCGAGCCAAGGGGTCAACCGAAGAACGTTACGTTTGCCGTGAGGTCTGTCCGTGGCAGCCGTATCGCCCGACGTCAGTCGCTGATGGCTGGAATTGACTCCACGATGACAGGCACCGGTCGCGGCCTGCGGATCGTCGCGCGCACACTGACCAACGGATCCTCGACAAATCGCAGCACAAACAGCGACGCCAGCAGCGACAGCGTGCCGGCGAAGAGAAACAGCATTGGCCCCTGACCGATTCCCGCAATCCGGATCGCTAGCGCCCCCAACGGCCAATGCAGCAGGAAGAGCGGGTAAGAAATGCGCCCGAGCGTACCGGCGATAACCTTCCAGGGTCGCAGCAGGTCTTCGAGCCGGCTGTTCCACAGGCCGAGCATCAGCACACCGGTTGCCGGCGCGCCGAGGAATTCGTTCACGGTTTGCGACCAAAGGAACGGACCCCAGGCGATAAACTCGAACAATGCAAACCCCGTGGCGGCGACCAGTAGCGGTCGCGCGGGGCGGAGACGGTTGCGCAACAGGAAAACAGTCGATCCAATAAAGAAGGCGTCGGCATTGCCTATCGGCGTGCCATAGAACGACACCGGTGACCACCAGAACGCACAATAGGCGGACACCAGAAGCGAGATCGGCAGCATGAAGTAGGTCAGCCGCGGGCGCGCCGCCGTCAATAACCCGATCACCAGATAGAACCACAATTCGGTATGAAGCGACCATGCGGCGGGCAGCAGGCGGCTCACCGTCTCCTGCGTCAGTCCGAACACTGCGAGATTGGCCATCCAATCGGCTGCACTCGCGGGCACCAGCAGCGACGGATGCAGTGCGGTGCTCGTAGGCACCAGCCACACCACGAGCAATCCGACAGCAAGACACGCCCAATAGGTTGGATAGATGCGCAGGAAGCGATTGACGAGGAAAGCCGCCGGCCGCTTCGCATATCGCGTGGTTGCTACCATCGAGATCAGGAAGCCGCTGATGCAGAAGAAGGCCTCTACGGCGAGGCGGCCGGTCTGCGGCGGCATAGCGCCGGAAAGATGCTCCGACATCACCATCAACGCGAGAGAGAACCGAAACAGGCTGAGCGCGCTGGACGAACCGGCGGGAAGCTCGCTCTTGAGGTTTGCCATCGCGGGCTCAGTTGCGGGAAAAAGATCGTACGTTCAACGCGCAGCGGCTCATCTGGTGCCGCTCGTGTCGACCGCGTCTGGAGGTCTACCTTCGATCGCAGCCAACTCGTTGCGCACCCGGCTGATCGGATAGGCATACATCAGGCGGTGGCCGTTCTCGTCGTTGTAGCCAAAGGTAATGCCGACGATCACACCGCTGATCGCGTCTACCACAGGTCCGCCGCTGAATCCGGGACCGGCATTGCCCTCGTAGACGAAGGCGCCCTGCACGATGCAAGTCTGGCACCGCGCCTCGACCGCGCGATTGAGCTGGCGCACGACGCCATGCGCCTCGCGCACCTCGCCATGCGGTCCCTGACCATAGGCGACGACCTGTTCGCCGAGCACGGGTGCGCCATAGGCCGGCGATGCCGTACGGCTGACGCGGAAATACAATAGATCGAAGTTGCGCGACGCGCCTATTATGGGCACATCCCCGAGAAAATCGCCATTGTGAGCATTGGTCACTGCTATGCCGGGCGCCAGCAGGAAGGCTGCGCCGCGATTCTCCATTACAACGTAACTACGGCCCTCCAGCGGAATATAGGCACGCGCAACTTCGGGGTTCACAAAGTTCGCCGAAGGTTCGCCGGACACCGTCGCGCATCCGCCGAGCCCGAACGCGAGCAGGACAACCATCGAAAATCGCATGGGACGATCGACTCAGAACGGGATTTCGTCGTCCATCTCTTCGCGCTGGAAGCTGGCCGGCGCCTCACCGGCGCCCATGCGCTCACGACCGCCACCGCCTTCGCCGCCGCGCGTGTCGAGCATCGTCAGCTCGCCGCGGAAATTCTGCAGCACGATCTCGGTCGAGTATTTCTCCTGCCCGTCCTTGTCGGTCCATTTGCGCGTCTGCAGCGAGCCCTCGAGGTAGACCTTCGAGCCCTTGTGCAGATATTTCTCCGCGACCTCGGCGAGGTTCTTGTTGAAGATCACCACGCGGTGCCACTCGGTCTTTTCCTTGCGTTCGCCGCTCGCCTTGTCGCGCCAGCTTTCCGAGGTTGCGACCGAGAGATTCACGACCGGATCTCCGCTCGTCATGCGGCGCACTTCCGGCTCCTTGCCGAGATTGCCGACCAGAATGACCTTGTTGACGCTGCCCGCCATGACCTTCTCCTATCTAGCTTTCTTAGCTTGTCTTTCCGCCGCGAACCTAAGCTCCGCCACGCCCCAGAACCATCGGCGGGTGTGCCGTGCCTGTGGGCACATTAGTTCATGTTTTGTTCCGACGTCAAGTGCCGCTAGACCCGCAGGAATTCCTGCAATCGGTCGACTTTCAGCTCGTGATCGATCAGCGGCTGCATCCGCTCGATAAAGCGGATTGTGTGAGGCAATTCGGCGTGAATCTCGAATGCTGTCTCGTCCTTCCAACGCGAGTGAATGAAGTACAGCCTCGGGTCCCGGGTTGACCGGTAATAGCCGATGAAGACGCAGCCTGGCTCGGCCCGCACCGGTCCGCTCGCCTCCTGCATCACATCTGCGATCGCCTCTTCGTGACCTTTCTTCGCGTAGAAACGGACAATCGTATCGAGTTCCATGCGATACTCCTTCTCTGGCGGCCGACTAGCATGGGTTGTCGTCAAATTCTGGCAGCAGTCTTATCGCCCGCACCGGATGCCATGAAGCTATCCCGACGCGAATTCGCAACCACTCTGCTCGCCGCACCCGCAATTCTGAGCGGCGCCCGTGCTGCCGAACTGCCGCCGCTTCCGAACATTGCCGCCGAGGACGCGACCTTGGCATTGCCCGGTACTGCGCTCTACGACAAAACGCTATCGGCCTATAATCTGCGCACAGAACTCAAGCCGGCGCTGCGCATTCTTGCCCGCACGGCACAAGGCATGCGCCAATCGGTCGATTGGCTGCGCGGCAATGGCATCGCGTTCGCACTGCGCAGCGGCGGACACAGCTTCGAGGGGTTTTCGCAAAGCACAAGTGTCGTTCTCGATACGCGGCTGATGAATACGGTCTCATTCGATGACGACACTCGGATTCTATCTGTGGGTGCTGGTACGGCGCTCGGCGACATTTATCGGAAGGTGGCGCCACGGGGTTTCGCTTTCTCCGGCGGTTCTTGTCCGACCGTGGGTGTTTCCGGCCATGTCCTTGGCGGCGGATTCGGCCTGATCGCGCGAGAACGCGGCCTCGCTTGCGACAGTCTTGCCGCCATCGACCTGATCGACGCGGATGCAAAGGAGATCAGCGCCAACGCCGAGCAGAATAGCGAACTCTTCTGGGCCTGCCGTGGCGGCGGTGGCGGCACCTTTGGCGCGGCCACTGCGCTGCACTTCAAGCTCTACCCCATTGGACCGATCGCCGTGTACGCCGTGACCTGGACGCTTCCTCTTGGTCCCGCAGCGCGTCTGTTTCGTGCCTGGCAGGACTGGGCACCGAACGCGCCAGACGCAATCACCGGCTTCCTCAAATTGTCTCGCCACAGTGACGGCCGCATTGTGCTGCATCTTTCCGGCCAGTCGATGGGATCGCTGGCCGAACTCCGCCGCGAATTGAAAGCACTGACCGATATGGCCCAGCCATCAGCCGGTCCGACGGTGACGACGACGAGCTATATGGGCTCTGTGAACCATTTCTCCGGCGGCTGGGATTACGAGAGCGGCTATTCGAAAGGAAAATCCGACTACATCACCACGCCGCTCAACGATCCCGGCATTGAGGCCTTGTTGGGTGGCCTGACGGCGCTTCCGGCGAACGCGATCATCGCGATCTGCGACGCCTATGGCGGTGCCGTCTCGCGGCCGGCCAACGATGCCACTGCTTTTGCCTATCGTTCGGGCACTCAGTTCTGCATCCAGTATTACACCAACTGGAGCAGCCCCACGGTTGCGCCGCGTCGGCTCGCCGACATGCGAGGGCTCTACTCCGCAATGCGCCCCTGGTCGGGCGGTTCCTATGTGAATTACTGCGATCTCGACCTCGTCGATTGGCAGCAGGCCTATTGGCGCCGGAATCTGCCGCGCCTGAGGGCTATCAAGGCGAAGGTCGACCCTGACAATGTGTTCCATCACGCCCAGAGCGTGCGCTGATCGCTGACCGGTTCGAAGGCTCCTGCCAAATTCCTGTCGCCCGGAGCGGTAGGCTAGCCCGAACAATATGTTCTTGCTATGTTCCTGCCGATTCCCAGGGCGAGGCTTGCGCTTTGCGGGCTCCGTCACCAGATAGGACGGTCCGCGCTGTCCGGCGCGGAAACCCAGGGGATCATGACGGCCACGCGGTTGCGGGTGCGAAGCCCGCCAGCCAGAGTGCGCGTTTCGACGAAGTGAAAAAGTGATGCTGAAAAACATTTCCATCCGTGGCGCCCGCGAGCACAACCTCAAAAATGTCGACGTCGAGATTCCGCGCGACACGCTAACGGTGCTGACCGGCCTGTCGGGCTCGGGCAAGTCGAGCCTCGCCTTCGACACGATCTATGCCGAGGGCCAGCGCCGCTATGTCGAGTCGCTCTCGGCCTATGCGCGGCAGTTCCTCGAGCTGATGCAGAAGCCCGATGTCGATCACATCGAGGGGCTCTCACCCGCCATCTCCATCGAGCAGAAGACCACGTCGCGCAATCCGCGTTCGACCGTCGGCACGGTGACGGAGATCTACGACTATCTGCGTCTGCTCTTCGCACGCGTCGGCGTGCCCTATTCGCCGGCGACCGGCCTGCCCATCGAAAGCCAGACCGTCAGCCAGATGGCCGATCGCATCCTGGCACTGCCGGAAGGGACCCGCCTCTACCTGCTTGCGCCGATGGTGCGCGGACGCAAGGGCGAATACCGCAAGGAATTCGCCGAGCTCCGGAAGAAGGGCTTCCAGCGCGTCAAAGTCGACGGCAAATACTACGAAATCGGCGCCGTGCCGGCGCTCGACAAGAAGCTCAAGCATGATATCGAGGTCGTAGTCGACCGGTTGGCCGTAAAGAAAGATTTGGGCAACCGCCTGCCGGACTCGATCGAGACGGCCCTCGGCATCGCCGACGGCCTGGTCATCGCCGAGTTCGCCGATGAGAAGGAGAAGGATGGCTCGCCGCGGCAACTTCTGATGTCGTCGAAATTTGCCTGCCCAGTTTCCGGCTTCACGATCCCAGAGATCGAGCCAAGGCTATTCTCGTTCAACAATCCGCACGGCGCCTGTCCGGCCTGCGATGGGCTAGGCACGCAGCTGTACTTCGACCCGGCTCTCGTCGTGCCCGACGGCACGCTGACGTTGCGCAAAGGCGCGATCGCACCCTGGTCCAAGGGCTCCTCGCCCTACTACCTACAGACGCTCGAGGCGCTGGCGAAGCACTACAAATTTTCGCTCAACGAGGCATGGGACGATCTGCCGAAGAAGGCCAGAGAGATCATCCTGCACGGCTCCGGCGAGGATGAGATCAAGTTCATCTACGACGACGGTCTGAGGCGCTACGAAACGAAGAAGACCTTCGAAGGCGTCGTTCCGAACATGGAGCGCCGCTACAAAGAGACCGACTCCGCCTGGGTGCGTGAGGAGTTCGAGCGCTACCAGGACACAAGCCCCTGCGACGTCTGCAAGGGCTATCGCCTCAAGCCGGAAGCGCTGGCCGTGAAGATCGGCGGCAAGCACATCTCGGAAGTGTGCGACCAATCCATCCGCCACGCCGACGAATGGTTCCGCGATGTCGACAAGAAGTTGAACAAGCAGCAGACCGAGATCGCGGCGCGCATTCTGAAGGAAATCCGCGCCCGGCTGAAATTCCTCAACAATGTCGGCCTCGATTATCTGACACTCGCGCGCGCTTCCGGCACTCTGTCGGGCGGCGAAAGTCAGCGTATCCGCCTCGCCTCCCAGATCGGCTCGGGACTGACCGGCGTGCTCTATGTGCTCGACGAGCCGTCCATCGGCCTGCACCAGCGCGACAACGAGAAGCTGCTGGAATCCCTCAAGGGCCTGCGCGACATGGGCAACACCGTGATCGTGGTCGAGCACGACGAGGAAGCGATCCGTACCGCCGATCACGTCATCGACATGGGACCGGGCGCCGGCATCCATGGTGGCGAGATTGTCGCCGAGGGCACCCCGGACGACATCATGCGCTCGCCCAAAAGCCTCACCGGCAAATATCTCACCGGCATGGAGCAGATCGTCGTGCCGGCGCGCCGGCGCAAGGCGGTGCACGACCGCTGGCTCAAGGTCGTGGGCGCCAAGGGCAACAACCTCAAGAACGTCACCGCGTCTTTCCCGCTCGGCACGCTCACCTGCGTTACCGGCGTCTCCGGTGGCGGCAAGTCGACACTGACCATCGAGACGCTCTACAAGGCCGCCTCACGCAAGCTCAACCAAGGCCGCGAGCACCCGGCAGCGCACGACCGCATCGAGGGTCTCGAATATCTCGACAAGGTCATCGACATCGACCAGAGCCCGATCGGCCGTACGCCGCGTTCCAATCCAGCGACCTATACCGGCGCTTTCACGCCGATCCGCGACTGGTACACGGAGC
This sequence comes from Rhizomicrobium sp., assembly GCA_035255625.1. Classification (GTDB taxonomy): domain Bacteria; phylum Pseudomonadota; class Alphaproteobacteria; order Micropepsales; family Micropepsaceae; genus Rhizomicrobium. The sequence goes on from DATEZM010000279.1 coordinate 10,757, forward strand.
TGCCGGAATCAAAGGCGCGCGGTTACCAGCCCGGACGCTTCTCGTTCAATGTCAAAGGCGGGCGCTGCGAAGCCTGTCAGGGCGACGGCGTCATCAAGATCGAGATGCACTTCCTGCCCGACGTCTATGTCCAATGCGACGTCTGCAAGGGCAAGCGCTACAACCGCGAAACGCTGGAAGTGAAATTCCGCGACCACTCCATCGCCGATGTCCTCGATATGACGGTGGAGGCGGCGGCCGATCTGTTCAAGGCGGTCCCATCGATCCGCGAGAAGATGGACACGCTGACCCGCGTCGGTCTGGGCTACATCCAGGTTGGTCAGCAGGCTACCACCTTATCGGGCGGCGAAGCCCAACGTGTGAAGCTGAGCAAGGAATTATCCCGCCGCGCGACGGGCCGCACGCTCTACATCCTCGACGAGCCTACCACCGGCTTGCACTTCCACGACGTGAAGAAGCTGCTCGAAGTCCTCCACGAACTGGTCGACAACGGCAACACGGTGGTGGTGATCGAGCACAATCTGGAAGTCATCAAGACCGCCGACTGGATCATCGATCTCGGCCCTGAGGGCGGCGACGGCGGCGGTGAACTGATTGCATCCGGCACGCCCGAAGAGGTCGCAAAGGTCGCGCGCAGCTATACGGGCCAGTATCTGAAGCCGCTGTTGAAGGGTCGTCTACCCGCTTCGACAGCGCGCAAATTGAAAGCTGCAGAGTAACCGCCGACTACGACCTCCGGCGACTAGTCTCGTGGGTCGGCGTCCGAGTGATGCCCGCGATCGTCGTGCGCGTGATCATTGTGTTCGCCCTGGCTATGATCGCCATGGCCGTGCGCATCATGCCCTTGGGCATCGTGGCCATTCGACTGGTGGCCGCCACTGTCGTCACCATGTCCGTGGTCCTCGTGCCCATGACCGCCGCCGTGCTCGTCATGCCCGTGATCGGGGTCGCCGTGTCCATGGCCTTCGTCGTGACCGCCGTGGCGGTGGTCCTCATGGCTGTGACCGCCGTCTCCATGATGATCTTCGTGCGGACCGGGCTCATCGTGATGAGCATGATCCTCTAAAGGCGTCGCCAACGGCGCGACGAGAAGCGCATCGTCCTCAGGCTCGGCATCCTCATGGCCGGTGACGGCGCGATAGGCTGCCGCCGACGCGCCGGCGAGCAACGTGGCCTCGATGGCCACGAATACGGCGCTCAACACGGCCAGCATCGGAGCGTGCGCGCCTATGAACGCAGCGACCGGTGGTGGATTGCCCGGCTTGACGTTGTGAAAGGTCTGTATCAGCGCCGACACATCACCTGGCCCGAGCGCGTAATAGGCAGCAGCCCAGAGGGCGGCCATAGCGGGCAGGAACGTACCGAGATAGACGATGAAGATGCGCAGCGTACTGCCGTGCGTGAGTGCCCAAGCGCGCGACAACCGCATGCGGTGCTCCGCCGACGCGACCGGCGCCAGAAGGAAATACAACCGCAGCATCGAGAGCACGAACGAGATTACGGCCACGATGCCGATCACGAGGGCGACGATCCTCGCGATCGGCGTGCCATGGACCGCAAGCGCCGGCGCCAAGCCGGAGCCAAATTTCCTCGCGAGAAACAAACAACCGGCGAGGACGGCGATGGCCGCGACATAGAACGCGATGAAGACGATGTAGAAGCGCAGATAGCCGAAGAACAGCCGAAGTTCGCGCGGGCCGACCACAAAATGCGCTAGCGTCATGTCCTTGCGTACGCCGAGCGCTTCTTGGGTCAGCGATATGCCAAGGACCGCGCGGACCACCAGGAAAAATGCGAAAGCCGCCAGTCCGCGATAAGCCATGGTCGCAAGCATTGCGCCGTCCGGCGGATGGCCCGGTGTCAGCCGCGTCAGATTTATCGATGTCAGATTGGCGTAGTAGACCAGGCCGTACAGCAGCGCGGGCACCCAGGCGGTGCCGATGATCTGAAAGAAGCGTCCGAACAGAAACTCATAGGCGTGCGCGATGCTGGCGCCGACCGGTACCTTGATCATCAATACCCCCCAAGAACCCCGATCGCTCGACCCTACATGGACGCCGTGAAGCCGATGCGACAGACATGTAACAGCGCGTTTTGGCACATTTTCATGACGTCGCGGCGTCACTGCGGCGTGATCGCCTTACCGGCCAGAATGCGATAGGCAAAGGCAGCAGGTGCGAACGCCAACCCATAGGTGACCGGCGCAAGCACAAGGCTGACGCCGAGGAGCAGTGGCGTTTTCGCGGCTGTCAGCTGCGATTGAATGGCCGCATATTTGGCCATGTGCGCTTGATCTCTGAACATCGCGACGACACTGTCGATATATTCGGGACCGAGAATTGCGGCGTTGATCGCCAATACCAGCAAGGTAACCGGTATCGCTGTTGCCGCGCCAACCGCGACGATGCGCCAGAAGTTCCCTCTCGTCAGCTCCCAACTCCGCGTCAGGCCAAAGCCCCCTTCGACTACGGCCGACGCCACCATGAGGAAGCTCAATCGAACCATCGCGTAGATGAGTGCTCCTACGCCCGCCAATACACCGACCGATGCCAGCGCCGCGCCAACCGCCTCGCCGGCGGGCTTGGCAGGGACCAATGCCGAGCCGACAACACCCAGCACCACCGCTGCCAGGGCGACCCCCATGGCAAAAATGAAGAACAACAGATAGAGGCCGGCGAGTCCGCCAAACACCCGAAGCTCCGCGGCCCCGACCGATATGTGCGCGAAGGCCGATCCCTGTCTGAGACCAAGTGCCTGACGCGTGATCGCCGTCGCGAGCATCGCGACGACAAACGCGGCGAACACGGTGTAGAGCGCGAAGAAGCCGAAGCCGGGCGGCAGTCCTTGGCCCGGATCCGTCGTCGCGCCGCCGAACGTCCGCTCGACGAGAAAGGCGGCGATCGCGTTGAGGACCACGGGAATCCAAACCAGCCCGATGACCGTTCCGATCTCGCCGAAGGTAAAGGCATAGGCAAATCGGATGGTTTCACCGACCGGGATTTTCGTCATACCGTCGCCTTGGCTTCAGTGTCGCCGGTGACGGCCTTGTAGGCCGTCGCCACGGCACCTGCACTCAATCCCGCTAGAAGGGCGAAGTACAGAAGCTGCACCAGCACGTAGTAGGGTCCGATTCTCCGGGCCGCCGGGAGTAATTCGGCCAGGAGTTTGTGAAACTCCGCGTTGGTCATCGGCCCCTGCTGCACTGCCATTCCGGGCGTCATGGCGAGTTGTAGCATCGTCGAAGATATCGTCGACGCAGCCATTCCGATCGGCAGACTGACGATCAGAATGATGCCGACGATGCGCCAGAAATTGCCGTAGCCGAGGTGCCAAGAGCGGCGAAGACCGATATGATTTTCCGCAACGACGATGGCCGGCACGAAGAAGTAGGTGCGAACGAACGCGTAGATGCACCACAGGCCGGCGGCGATGCCCAAGGTCACGGCTACAGGCGTCGCCGCAGGCGCGGAATATCTGTTCAGCCCCGCCCAAACACCCCCGACGACTACGGCCAGCACGATAATCATGCCGTAGAACAGAAGCGCGAGCAGGAAATAGGCGCCCACGAGCCGCCACACCTGGCTGCCGAGCGAAAAGAAGACAAAAACCGGCGAGGGGTGTTGTCCGAGCGCCTTACGCATCATCCCCACTGTCACCATCGCGCCGATGATCAGGAACGCGGGAATGAGAACGCCATAGGCTGTCAGGAAGAGCCGGAACGTGCTCTGGAATTTAGCCGGATCGGGACCATGTCCGGTCTGTATTGCGGCAACCAGGTCCTGGATTTGCGGCCACAGCAGATAGAGCAGTCCGCCTGCCATGGCGCTCAAAATCAGATATGGAAACCAGCAGATTCCGATCACCGACAGGATGTTGGAGAAGGCAAAGCGGTAGGCACCCGCGATGGTCCGTTCGAACGGAATTTTCATAGCCACCCCAAACTGACGCCAGCCACATACTAAGGTGCCCCCGCCGCCGCGGCAATTGACGCCAAGGCATGTTGCGGTACCACGAGGCAAGCCGTGACATATTCGCGACGCCTCGGATAAGTTTGCGGGGCAGCGTTGGGGCACAAAATGAGTTTTTCAGAGTACGCGTCTTATGACGCCCTGGGCCTCGCAGCCCTGATCAAGGCAAAGAAGATCAAGCCGTCGGAGGTGATGGACGCTGCGCTTGCGCGCGCCGAAGCGCTCAATCCCAGACTCAACGCCATCGTCTTCTCCGATCCCGATGGCGCGCGCGCGGCGGCGAGGGCCAAGCCTAGCAAAAGCGTGTTCGCCGCCGTGCCGATGCTTCTGAAAGACATGCGCGCCAATGTCGTAGGATGGCCGACGCGCTCCGGCTCGCGCTATGTGCCGACCACGCCCGCCACCGTCGAGTCCAACACCGTCAGTCGCTTCAAGGCCGCGGGACTAATTCCATTCGGTAAAACCAACGTTCCCGAGTTCGGCATCCTGCCGACGACGGAGTGCAAGCTCTACGGCGCCGCGCACAATCCCTGGAACCTCGATCATTCGACTGGCGGCTCGTCGGGCGGATCGGCAGCGGCGGTCGCCGCCGGCATTGTGCCGATCGCGCACGCTACGGACGGCGGCGGCTCAATCCGGATTCCCGCATCCGCCTGCGGCCTCGTCGGGATGAAGGCAACTCGCGGCCGTGTCAGCCAGGGACCCGAGGCCGGCGACGCGACCAGCGGCCTTTCAATCGATGGCGTCGTGACCAAGAGCGTTCGCGACACGGCCGCTGCGCTCGATGCCCTGTCGGCCATCGACTACGGCGATCCTTATTTCGCGCCAGCGCCCGAAGGCTCCTATCTCGATGGCATCAAGCGCAAGGGTAAGAGGCTGCGCATCGCCGTGAGCACCAGGATGATGAACGGCACGGCGCACGATCCGGAAGTGACCGCAGCGGTCAAGAAGACCGCCAAGCTCTGCGAAAGCCTGGGCCACATGGTCGAGGAGACCGATCCGCCGATCAACGCGGGCGAACTCGTCGGCGCGTTCTCCACCATCTGGAGCGCCAATGTCGCCTATGGACTGACCATGCTGCAGCGCCAGACCGGCATTGCGCCATCGCTCTCTGTCGTCGAAGGCCTGACGCTGGGGCTTCACGTGATGGGGCTAGGCGTGAGCGCAGTGCAACTCACCGAGGCGCGCCAGGCGATGATGCGTGCGGGTCGCCAGATCGCAGCGTGGCACGAGATTTACGACGTCTGGCTCACCGCCACGCTCGGCCGGCCGCCGATAAGACTCGGTAGCATCGATATCGACGAAACCGATGTCCAGAAGGGATTCGCACCGAACTTCGGTTATGTGCCGTTCACCTCCATGCAGAACGCGACGGGGACGCCCGGCATCAATTTACCGCTCAACTGGAGCAAGGATGGGTTGCCGCTCGGCGTACAGTTCACGGCCCGTGCCGGCGGTGAGATGACCTTGCTCAAGCTGGCCGCGGAGCTCGAACGCGCGGCGCCCTGGGCCGATCGCTACTCCAAGCTGAGGATCTGACGATGGCGTTTTCCGAATATGCCGATTTCGACGGTCTGGGCCTTGCCCATGTCGTGCGCCGGGGTGATGTCACACCGCTCGAGCTTCTCGAGGAGGCGATCGCGCGGATCGAGAAGCACAATCCGACGCTCAATGCGGTCGTCTACAAGGCTTACGATGAAGCGCGCCGAACCGCCGCGTCGAAACTGCCCGACGGTCCGTTCAAGGGCGTCCCGTTCCTGATCAAGGACATCAGCATGGAAGTCGCCGGCTGGCCGATGACCAATGGCAGCGCACTGCTGGCGGGCTATGTCAGCCAGTCCGATTCCGAATTGACGAAGCGATATCGCGCCGCCGGCATGGTCCTCGCCGCCAAGACCAACACGCCGGAATTCGGCATTCCGGGCACGACCGAAGGCCGCTTCCTCGGTAATTGCCACAACCCATGGAATCCAAACCACAGCACCGGTGGATCATCGGGCGGAGCAGCAGCAGCAGTCGCCAGCGGTATCGTGCCGATGGCACATGCCTCGGACGGACTCGGCTCGATCCGCATTCCCGCCGCACAATGTGGTCTGTTCGGCATGAAGCCGACGCAATCGCGCAACCCCGGGGGGCCGGACGATCGCGGCCGCGCCCACGGCCTCGTCGTCGATCACGTCGTGACTCGCACCGTGCGCGACAGCGCCGCCATGCTCGACTGGACCGGCTATCCGGAAGACGACGCCCCCTACGCGCCCGCTCCGAAGACGCGGCCATATCTCGACGAGATTCAGACCCCGCCAGGACGCCTGCGCATCGCTTTCTGTGCCCAAACCATCCAGGAGTTGGGATTACACCCTGTGGTGCAGGCCACTTTCGAAGCGACTGTGAAGCTTTTGGGCGAACTTGGTCACACCATGATCGAGAAGCCGGTGCTGGGGCCAAATCTTCGCAGACTTTACAGCGCGCAAGGTTATGTCTCGGGTGCCGTCGCTGTGGTCGGCTATGAGGAATGGGCGGAGAAGATGCAGCGCCCGCTCGATATCACGACACTCGAATGGCTCGCGCTAAGCGGATATCGCGCTGCTAAGGAGGCGACACCCAAAGATGTCGCTTGGGGTTTACAGACTATCCGCTTTATTGGCCGCGAGATCCTCGCGCTCTATCGCGATTTCGACGTGTTGCTGCAGCCGATCCAGATCACCCCGCCACCGCCGCTCGGCTTCCTCGACCCCATGGCTGTGCGCGCGCGCGAGTTCAACCGGCGCCAGGGCCAGACCTTCGGGCTGACGCCGCTCGCCAATCTGACCGGACAACCGTCGATGTCGGTGCCGATGGGGCTGTCGAGCGATGGCTTGCCACTGGCGATGATGTTCAGCGGCCGCTACGGAGACGAAGCGACGCTGTTCCGCCTGGCAGCCCAACTCGAACAGGCCCATCCTTGGATCGACCGCAAACCGCCGATCTGGAATTAGCGGCGCGCGCCCTTGAAGTCTGGGCAGCGGTCGCCATATGAGGCGGTCCGTTTTGGAGATTCTGTATGCCGTCTCGGCCAATCATTTTCTGTTGCGCGGGGGACGCTCGCGCAATTGTGGCAGAACCCCACCCCCTCCCCCTTGCGGCCCCGGTTCCAATGTACGTCGATTCAATATTTTCAAAGACTTAGGAAGGCGATAGGAGCTCATTCATGACCGAAAAGCTCCACATCATCGGCGGCGGATTGGCCGGAAGCGAAGCAGCCTGGCAGGCGGCCAAGGCCGGCACTCGGGTCGTGTTGCACGAGATGCGGCCGGTGCGCGGGACCGAGGCGCACATCACGGATGGTTTGGCTGAACTCGTCTGCTCAAATTCCTTCCGTTCCGACGATGCCGAAAACAACGCAGTCGGCCTGCTGCATGAGGAAATGCGGCGCGCCGGCTCGCTGATCATGCGGTGCGCCGATGAGCACCGCCTCCCGGCTGGTGGCGCGCTGGCCGTAGACCGCATGCCGTTCTCGCAAGCTGTCACGACAGCGCTCTACAACCATTCCAACATCGAGATCGAGCGTGCGGAGATCACCGGCCTACCGCCGGAGACCTGGACGTCGACGATCATCGCAACCGGACCGCTCACCTCGCCGTCCCTGGCGGAGGCCGTGCGCGCGCTGACTGGGGAAGAGTCGTTGTCGTTCTTCGATGCCATCGCACCCATCGCAAACCACGACAGCATTAACTTCGACATCTGCTGGATGCAGTCGCGCTACGACAAGGGCGACGGCGCGGACTACATCAACTGTCCGCTGGACCGCGAACAGTACGAAGCTTTCATCGCCGCACTGCTGGCGGCCGAAAAGACCGACTTCAAGGAGTGGGAGAAATCGACGCCGTACTTCGAGGGCTGCCTGCCGATCGAAGTGATGGCGTCGAGAGGTCCAGAAACACTGCGCTTCGGCCCAATGAAACCGGTCGGACTGTCCGATCCGCGCAGGGCCGAGCGTCCCCATGCCGTTGTGCAGCTCCGCCAGGACAATGCGCTGGGAACGTTGTGGAACATGGTCGGCTTCCAGACCAAGCTGAAGCACGGCGAGCAGACGCGCATTTTCCGAATGATCCCGGGACTCGAGAACGCGACCTTTGCGCGACTCGGCGGACTGCACCGCAACACCTTCATCAATTCGCCGCGCCTGCTCGACGGGCAATTGCGCCTGAAGTTGCGGCCGTCTCTGCGCTTCGCCGGCCAGATCACCGGTGTCGAAGGCTATGTCGAGAGTGCAGCCATCGGTCTCCTCGCCGGGCGCTTCGTGAGTGCCGAACTCGAGGGACACACCGCAGCGCCGCCGCCGCCGACTACGGCGCTGGGCGCACTACTCGGCCACATCACCGGCGGCGCCGACGAAAAGACCTTCCAGCCGATGAACGTCAATTTCGGCCTCTTTCCCGATCCCCCGGCGAAGACCCGCGGCAAGGACCGCAAGCGGGCGCAGGCGCACCGCGCGCTGGCCGATCTCGACCGCTGGCTGAACAAGGTCTCGGCCGCAGCCGAATGATCAGATTCGCCGGCGCATCGCCGCGGCGAGCAGGCGCATCTGGCGGCGATGGATCGGCACGTCGTCGACGCGCGTCAGCGGGTCGTGGCCGCGCCGCAAAGCGCGGCGGAGGAAGAGCGGTACCAGCGCGGCTGGCAGCAGCGCGGGCAATAGCGCGCGTGGCACGCGGACGGCGCGGGCCGTGGCGAGATGCTCCCGCGCCCACAGCGCCATTTGCGCCAGCACGGTCCTCGCCTTGACACCTTCGCCGCCATGAAACAGCTCTTGCGGGGTGAACTGCACCACCGCCATCAGGTCGAGTGGCAGAAACAGCTTGTGGCGCGCCGTCTGGTGCGGCAGCGAGCGCACGATGCCCGCCAGCGCATAGGCAATTCCGGCGGGGCGCGCCGCGTCGTCCGCCTCACCGCCCAAGATGCGCATCGCGAGTCGCATCAGATTGCCGCTGGTCGCGTCGCAATAGGCTTCGACCGCAGAGCGGTCGGCGAACGCGTCGGACGAGGAGTCGAAGGCTCGCGCTGCCAGCATCGCCTCGAACGGCTCTTGCGGCAGGCTCGTCGCGGCGAAGAGATCGGTCAACGCCTCGGCGACGTCGTGACGGCGCGGCACGCCTTGGCGCGCGCCGGCCAGGGTTTCGCGCCACCACTCCAACCGGATCTCGCCCATCATCGGCTCGCGCACCGTGTCGGCAACGCGGGCGATCTCGATGTTGAAGGCGTATAGGGCAAAGAGCCGCGAGCGCATTTTTGCGGGCGCGAACAATGCCGAGAGGTAGCGGTCCGGATCGGACCGCCGGACCAGATCGGCGATGCTCTGGGCGCTCATGGCCTCTCCAACGAAAGAGCCGCCGGATCGCTCCGGCGGCCCGTCGTATGCGTCGGTTCGACCGACCTCAGGGCATGTGCGATGCCGCTGCCATGCAGAACAGCATCGGGATCGAGAGGAGTGTGTTGATGCGGCTTGCCATGCCTGCGATCTTGCCCGCGGCGGCCTTAGCCGGCGCCGCCAGATCGGGATAGGCATTATCGATGTTGAGCGCCTTTTGCTGGTTCGGCCAGATTATGAACCAGACATTGAACCACATGATCGTGCCGAACCACATGCCGATGCCGATCAGGAGCCAAGAGGGCGTGGCGAAGGCGCCGCCAGGGTCGCCGACGATGTCGAGCGTGTAAGCCTGCACCAGATAATGGTTCATGCCGGCGAGCAGGATGCCGAACACGATGGTGCCCATCGCACCCCAGCGGAACCACCACAACGCAGCCGGCGTGATGAATTTTCCGAGCGCCGGCCGCAGCTCTTCCGGAATCTTTGGCGTGGTCGGCGTCGATACGAAGTTGAAGTACCAGAGCAAACCGATCCACATCACGCCGCAGATGATGTGCGCCCAACGGATGATGAAGGCCCAGAACGCCTCCGTTCCGAAGTCCAGATTGCCGAAGGAAAAGCGGATGCCGAGCACGATGGCCGCGAGCACAAAGCCCGCGATCACGGTGTTGCGCAGATTTCCCAAAAAGGCCGCCATGGCCATCCTCCCGTTGAGTCCGGCTTGGACTTTACCGCATTCTCCCGGGCTTGCAGCCCTTTTTCTCTAGATGGTCAAGCGCTTGGGGCGGGCCCAGCCGAGCCAGATGAGGACGATCAATCGCGTCACCATCATGGCGGTGAAGAAGGAGGTGATGACGCCGACGGCGAGCGTCACGGCGAAACCGCGAACCGGTCCGGAACCGAGCTCGAAAAGGATCAAAGCGGCGATCAAATGTGTTGAGTTGGCATCGAAAATCGTTGCGCGAGCGCGCGTGAAGCCCTGGTCGATCGACGCCAGCATGCTGCGGCCGTTGCGCTGTTCTTCCCGTATTCGCTCATAAACCAGCACATTGGCGTCGACCGCCATGCCCATGGTCAGCACGATGCCCGCGATGCCCGGCAGCGTCAGCGTCGCCCCGAACAGTGTAAGCACCGCCAGCAGCAAGATCACGTTCAGCATCAGTGCCAGATCGGCGAAGACGCCAAATAGCCCGTAGCGCGCGATCATGAACAGCGCCACGAGAACGAGACCCGCCAGCGCCGAATAGCGGCCGGCCTTGATCTGGTCCTGGCCGAGGCCGGGGCCGACAGTGTTCTGCTGGATGACTTTTAGCGGCGCCGGGAGCGCGCCGGCCCGGAGAAGGGCCGACAGGTCGCTCGCGGACTGCGTCGTGAAACTACCGGAAATAATGCCAGAGCCGCCGAGGATCGGTTCGTTGATCAACGGATCGGTGATGATCTGCTTGTCGAGCACGACGGCGAAGCGCTGCGTCTTGGCCGGATAAGCTTTGGTGATGTCGCCGAACTCTTTGGCTCCGATGCTGTCGAAGCGGAAGGAGACGACGGGTTGACCAGTCTGCTGGTCGAATTGTTGCTGTGCGTCGACCAGCCGGTCGCCCGCGACGGCGATACGCTTCTCCACCACATCGCTGCGTGGTTGCTGTCCCGGGCGGACCAAGATCGGCAGAATCTCATCCCCGATCGGCGCGATGCCCTTTGGATTGCCGGCGTTGGTGCGGTCGGCCGCTTCGTCAACCAGCTGGAAACTCATCTTCGCAGTCTTGCCCAGCACGTCGATCAGGTGCTGCGGATCGGAAAGGCCGGGAACTTCGACGACGATGCGATCCTCGCCCTGCCGCTCGATCACTGGTTCGCGCGTGCCGAGCTGGTCGATACGCTTGCGCACGACCTCGATCGACTGACCCAGAATCTCCTGTTTCGTCTGTTGCTTGTACGTATCGGTCATCTTCAGCGTGAAGAGACCCAGGCCGTTGTCGCTGAAGGCGTAGGCCTTAGCACCGATCGCCAGGACACCGCCGCCGACGGTGGGATTAAGCGCCTCGATCAGACCCTTCGCCTCGTCGCGCCGCGACGGGTCGGCGACCTGCACCGCTATCGAATCCTGACCTGGCTCGAGAATCCTAAAGTCGATTTGCGGATGGGCCCTGTGCAAGGCGCGACGGATGTCTCCAGTGAGCGACTCCAGCTTATCCTTGGTGACCTGATCGAGTTCGACCTCAAGCAACAGGTGCGAGCCGCCCTGGAGGTCGAGGCCGAGCGACACGGTCTGGCTCGGCATCCAGGACGGAAATTTCGCGAGCACGCTGCTGGGCAGCGCGTTGGGCATGGCGATCAGAATGCCCGCGACGAGGATCGCTGCGACGGTGATGCGGACCCAGTTGGCGACCCGAAGCATCGCGGATCAGCTCTTGTCCGACTTGGTATCGACCGGCTGCGTTTTGGCGCGCACTTCGGACAGCGTGCCCTTCACGACCTTGATCTGCACGTTGTCGGCGATCTCGACCGTCACCTCGGCGTCTTCCTTGGCGGGGGCTTTGACGACGCGGCCGATCACGCCACCGGCCGTCACCACCGTGTCCCCGCGGCGCAGGCTGTCGAGCGCTTGACGGTGCTGCTTGGCCTGCTGCTGTTGCGGACGCATGACCAAAAAATAGAAGATCAAGCCCATGGGAACGAGCATGACGAGCGGATTGGTCAGAAGATCTTGCATATGTGTCTGAAGAGCCTTCCCGGCCGCTGCGCGGGCGCGGCGTTTCGGGCGGGAATATAACTACGCGTTGCCCCAATGCAACCATGGAAAATCAAGGATTTAGCCGATGGCGAAACGCTCCACACCCCCTCCCGCAGAGGTCGACAGGGCGCTCTTGAAGCGCATCGCCGCGGCACTCGAGCGGCTGTCGCCCGCAGCGCTCGCGGCCAAGGCGCCGACAGGCAGCACAGCCTTCGTATGGGAGCCGGCCCACGGCGGGCTCATCGCGGTCGGGAAGATCGCCGCCATTCCGTTGTCGCTGCTGAAGGGCATCGAGGCATCGCGAGACACGCTGCTCGAGAATACACGGCGTTTCGCCCACGGCTTGCCGGCGAACAATGCGCTGCTTTGGGGCGCGCGCGGCATGGGCAAGAGTTCGCTGGTGAAGGCGGTGCATGCCGAGCTCAACCGCGGCGCCGGCGCCAAAGCGCGACTGGTGCTGGTGGAAATTCACCGCGAAGAGATCGCGAGCCTGCCGGTTCTGCTGCGCATCTTGCGCGGCGATGCGCGCCGCTACCTGCTTTATTGCGACGATCTTTCCTTCGATCACGACGACACGAGCTACAAGTCGCTGAAGGCGGCGCTCGAAGGCGGGTTGGAAGGACGCCCGGACAACGTCCTGTTCTACGCGACGTCGAACCGGCGCCATCTGATGCCGCGCGACATGATGGAGAACGAGCGTTCCACCGCGATCAATCCGTCGGAGGCGGTGGAGGAGAAGGTTTCGCTGTCGGATCGCTTCGGGCTGTGGCTCGGCTTCCACAATTGCGGCCAGGACGAATATCTGGAGATGATCGACGCCTACACCGCGCATTTCGGATTGAGCGTGGAAAAGAACGCACTCTATGCCAAGGCGCTGGCCTGGTCTGCCGGGCGCGGCGCCCGATCCGGCCGCGTCGCCTGGCAGTTCATCCAGGAACTCGCGGGCGAATTGGGGAAGACTCTTTAGCTCGCCCGTGACGCAACGAGGAGCGTGCGCGGATTGATCGGCGTCACGCCCTTGCGGATCTCGAAGTGCAGCTGCGGGCTGGTCACGTCGCCGGTTTGGCCGGCATAGCCGATGATCTGGCCCTTCTGCACCATGTCGCCGCGGTTGACGACGATGCGTTCGGCATGAGCGTAGGCCGTCACATAGCCGTCGTCGTGCTTGATCAGCACGAGATTGCCGTAGCCGCGCAATTCGTTGCCGGCATAGCTGATCTGGCCGGCAGCAGCAGCGCGGATTGGCGTGCCGAAGGGTACGGCGATGTCGATTCCGGCATTGCGCTCGCCGCTGACGTTCGAGCCATAGTCCGCGACCACAGGGCCGGTGAGCGGCCAGGCAAAGGCGATCGAAGCGGTGTCGGGCGAATACGTGGCCGGCTCGCTCGCAGGCGGCGGCGGAGCGGCGGTGTTGGCGTACCAGCCCGGCGTGGAAGGCTTGGCCCTTGGCACAGGGCAATCGAGTGACGCGGTTTGCACCGGCTTGGTGTGCACGCGGCGCGGCGGCGGCGCATATTCGGCGACGCGATGATGCGCATCGGCCTGGGGATACCAGTCGAGCTGGGTCCTGGGGCTGTCGGAGACGCAGCCGGCAAGGCCGGTCCCGCAAAACAAGACCGTGACGAGCAGAGCGGCAAGGCGCTCGAGGAAGAGGTTCCGAACCATGTGCGTTCTCGCATCTCAAGGCAGTCCCGGCAGCATCGGGACGAACACGACAGGGATCAGGACTTCTTCCGTCACACCTGTCTCGTTTCGGATCATCTTCGTCAATCGTTGAGAAAAGCTTTCCGGCAGACCA